>CAQNVT010000218.1 GCA_948844705.1 uncultured Dorea sp. | reverse complement strand
ATCCTGATATTATTTTCATCGTTGCAGAGCTTCTCGCGCGGCACTTTCCGAGTCTCGCAATAGCGGCATCTTTTCCTGCCGAGGTGATATTTTTATTTTTCAGTCTCTTTAAGACCTGCGTCTCGTGCTTTACATGAACGTCGACCGTGTATACGTCATACAGCTCCGGTTTCTTCCTCGCATCAAGAGAATGCTTCCGGATCTCACAGGACAACAGGGCATCCTCCTTTATACGAAGAGTTTTTATCAGTTTATTTTTTACTGCCTCCTCACTGTGGCCTGCCGGAAGCTTTAATTGCTGAATTCTAAGCATGAAGCTCTCCTTTTCTTATCATTATACAGTTTACCCGGCTTTTACCCTGGCTGCCGGAAACATGCGGAAATCATGTACAGTTCCTTCCTGCCAGCACTCCGGTTGCCCATGCCCACTGAAGGTTATAGCCTCCGCACATGCCGTCCGCGTCCAGAAGCTCCCCTGTAAGATAAAGTCCCTTCACATAACGTGACTCCATCGTGCGAAGATCGATCTCCTTAAGGCTCACCCCGCCGGCGCAGACCTGTGCATTGTCATATCCGTTTGTATCCTGAATGGAAAGCAGTGAATGTTTACATACCTTTACGAGCTTAAAAAGCTCTTTATCTGATAAATCTCCCGCCGCTTTTTTCGCGGGAACTTTTGCCAGTGCAAGAAGGCTGTCCGTAAGCTTGCTGTGGAAGATTCCCGTGAGAAACCCGCGGGTATCCATCGCCTCTCTTCCGCGCTTTCTCTTTATTAAATAATCTAAAAGCTCATCCTCCTTCATGGACGGAAGGAAGTCGATCCCGACCTCCGCTCTTTGCTTCTCATACAGTGCTTTCCCGATGTAACGGCTGACCTGGAATACCGGGATGCCCGAGATTCCGTAATTTGTGATCTGAAGCTCACCGGTATCTGAGAATACGGTTTTTCCGTCTACACATGCGGATACCCGGGCCTCTGTCCGGACTCCGGCCGCCACAGGAAAGGGATGCTCCCTGACCTTAAGCTGCACAAGAGCAGGGACGACAGGGACAAGCGTATGCCCGAGCGATTTTGCCAGAGCATAGCCGCTTCCGTCCGAGCCAAGCGCCTTTGCCGCCCGGCCGCCGCAAGCCAATATTACCTTATCTGCATGAAAACGCTCCTTACGGACGGTCTTCCCGTCCGAAGCTTCTCCGGATATCCGAAATCCCTTTTTCCCTGGAATAACCTCTGTTACGTGTACACCTGTATGGATCGTAACACCAAGCCTTTCTGCTTCTTCTACAAGAAGCTCACGGACTACAGATGCCTGCTCGCATCTCGGATAGACGTACCCGTTCCTTGAACGCATCATAAGCCCCAGCTCCTCAAAAAAACGGATCGTGTCCGAAAAACCGAATTGATCGAGAACCTTTTCTACGGCACCGATCTCCTCGCTTCGAAAAAAGGAGCTGTCCATCCTTTCATTCGTAAGGTTACACCTGCCGTTCCCGGTGGATAAAAGCTTCTTTCCCGCCAGCTCCTTATGCTCTAATATAAAAATTTCCGCCTTTTTCTGCCTCGCGGCCGTAATTGCGGCCGTCAGACCTGACGCACCGCCGCCGATAATTCCGATTTTATGCATTTTTATCTTCAGGGCAGCCTCACCAGCCCGTCCCTCACCATATATTCTAACGACATCAGTATCCCGAGCTTGGCATGCCCCCAGGTAAGCCCGCCCTGGAAATACACGGCATAGGGCGGTTTCATAGGCCCGTCCGCACTCAACTCGATGGAGGAGCCCTGTACAAACGCACCTGCGGCCATAATCACGTCACTGTCATAGCCGGGCATTGCCCATGGCTCCGGAACCACATAAGAATCCACCGGCGCGGCCGCCTGAATTCCCCTGCAAAAGGCAATAACACCCTCCGGCGAGCCAAGCTCCACTGCCTGGATAATATCATGCCGGCTTTCCCGGCTGTTCGGAACTACCTTATAGCCAAGCCTCTCATAAATATTCGCGGCAAAAATCGCCCCTTTAAGTGAACCTGCCACAACCGTGGGTGCAAGGAACAGCCCCTGATAAAAGGACTGCATCACGCCTAAGGACGCTCCGACTTCTTTTCCGAGTCCCGGAGAGGTTAGCCGGTATCCGCACTCCTCGATCAGATCCTTTCGCCCCGCAATATATCCGCCGATCGGGGCAAGACCTCCCCCCGGATTTTTAATGAGGGAGCCCACCACCAGATCCGCACCCACATCGCTGGGCTCTATCGTTTCTACAAATTCCCCGTAGCAGTTATCCACCATACAGATAACGTCCGGCTTTATCCTCTTTACAAATGCAATCAACTCACCGATCTGCTTTACGGAAAAGGTAGGTCTTGTAAGATACCCCTTCGACCGCTGGATGGTGATAAGCTTCGTTCTTTCATTGATTGCCTTTTCAACCGCGTCATAGTCAAAGGTCCCGTCCGGGAGAAGCTCTGTCTGGGAATAGGTGATACCGTATTCCGCAAGGGAGCCTCTGGACGGCCGGATCCCGATAACCTCCTCCAGCGTATCATAAGGCTTTCCCACAGGGGATAACAGCTCGTCCCCCGGTCTTAGGTTTGCACCAAGCGCCAGCGAAAGGGCATGCGTCCCGCAGGTGATCTGGGGTCTCACCAGAGCGCCTTCCGTATGAAAAATATGGGCATACACCTCCTCCAGTGTATCCCGCCCCGGGTCATTGTAGCCGTATCCGCTGGCATAGTAATGCAGACAGTTCTCATTTACCTGGCTCTTCTGCATTCCCTGAACTACCTTCAGCTGATTATATTCCGCGGTCCGGTCGATCGCCTCGAACCGCTCCTTTAATTCACCGAGAAGCTCTTCTCCGAACCGATACACCTCGCTGCGGATTCCAAGCTCTCTGTAATAGTCTGTAAGTTTCGTCATTTCCTGCTATCCTTTTACATTGCTTCCATAATTTTTGTCTTCATGGACGCGCATTTCGCGTCAAATTCCGGATTAAAAAGCGGAATCTCCAGCATAATGTCCGCCGCCTCTTTAAAGCGCTTCATATCATAGAGAAGAGCCGCACGGTTAAGCTCATAGAAATAATATTCTCCTTCCTTTTTGATAAGCGGCTCCAGAAGCTCAAGCTCCCGGTAAGTCATCTCCGGATTCTGGCTGGTGGAATACACCTCCATCAGCGTGTTCATTTTCTTTAAAAACTTTGATTTTCCAAAAAATCTCCTTCGTAACATAATACTCCCTCCAAGTGCTTCAACATTATACTTAATAGCTTCTCCTCGTCATAGTCGCAGGCGCTTTTGTCGATCCAGATCACGTCCTTCTCCCTCTTGAACCATGTGATCTGTCTTTTGGCAAAGTGCCTGGTATCCCGTTTGACTGTATAAACTGCCTCTGAAAGGCTCATCCTGCCGTCAAGATAAGCAAGGATCTCCTTATAGCCCAGCCCCTGCATAGACACATCATCCGCCGTGTACCCCTTATCCCTTAATGCACGGACCTCCTCAACAAGGCCCTCCTTCAGCATCTGGTCTACGCGCTGGTTAATTCGTTCATATAGATGCTCCCGCTTATCGTTCAGCACGAAATATGCAAATCGATAGGGTGAGGTCTTCGACCTCTCCTTCTCGTTATGCTCTGATATTTTTTCTCCGGTTTTTTCATAATATTCAAGTGCCCGGAGCACCCGCTTTATATTGTTTTCATGGATCACTGCCGCCGACTCCGGGTCAACGGCTTCAAGTCTGTCGTGAAGTGCGCCCGCGCCGTGCTCCCTTCCATACGCCGCAAGCTCTTTTCTGAAACCTTCATCCCCGTCATTTTCCGTAAAATCTATGTCGTACAGAAGAGCCTGTATATAAAAGCCCGTACCTCCTACAACGATGGGAACATGTCCGTTTGCATAGATTTTTTCCATCGCTTCCTTTGCCATCTGCTGAAAACGGACCACATGAAATTCCTCGGACGGCTCCAGCTCATCGATCAGATAGTGAGGGATTCCTTCCATCTCCTCCGGTCTGATCTTAGCCGAGCCGATATCCATATGCTTATAAATCTGCATGGAATCTGCGGAAATAATCTCGCCGCCAATGGCCTTCGCAAGACCGATGGATGCCTTCGTCTTTCCCACCGCCGTCGGTCCGGTCAGGATAATCAACGGTTTTTTCATATTTTTACACAATCCTTTTAAACTTCTTTTCTAATTCTCTTTTGGACATGGCAATAATCGTCGGTCTCCCATGGGGACAATGGTACGGATTCTCAAGAGTCAGAAGCTCTCCGATCAGTGTATCCACCTCCGCCGCCGAAAGACGCATGTTTCCCTTTACCGCCGCCTTACAGGACATGGAAGCGATCTTCTCGTCAATCAGATCAGATGAAGCATTCCTGCTGATCTCGTCGGACAGGCCGTCAAGCATCTCCGTTAAAAGCTCCTTTTTGGCGATACCAAACAGGTTGTCCGGCACCGCACGCACCGCGTAGGCATCGGTCCCGAATTCCTCGAACTCAAAACCGATCCTTGTAAAACGCTCCATATGCGTCTCAAGAAGCTCCTTTTCCGCCATCGTAAGATTTAACACGACAGGCGGGCTCAGCATCTGGGAGGTAAACTCCCTTGTCTTCATCCCTCTCAGGGTCTTCTCGTAAAGCACACGCTCATGGGCCGCATGCTGATCAATGATGTATAGATTATTATGATACTCCACAAGCCAGTATGTGTCAAATACCTGTCCGATAATTTTATGCTCCGGGCGTGCCTGGGGAGCTAACAGCTTCTCGTCAAAAAGGCTTAACTGCTCCGGTTTTTCCGGCGGCTCTTTTTTTACAGGCACATCCTGCTTCGCATGGTAGGTTACCGCCTCCCGGATCCGGCCGTTTTGTACCTCCGGCTTATAGACTGCCGACCGGTCCCTGACCTCCGCGGAGGAATTCTGCTGATGGTAGGAATTCACCCGTTTTTTCATCTCCGCCATAAAATACGTAAGATCTCTCTCTGCCGGCGGCGGAAGCTCCTTCATTCTCCTTGCTGCTTCCTGTACCGGGATTTTCTCCGCCTTTTGGGGAATGGCTCCCCCTGCAGAGGCCTTCGGCACATCATCAAGCGTAATATGCGGGATCAGCTCCTCTGCATGAAGTCCCGTGCTTACCGCCTCATAGACTGCATTATAGACCTCCTGCTGGTTGTTAAACCGCACCTCCAGCTTTGCGGGATGTACATTGACGTCTACATGCTCTCCGTCAAGCCCGATATGAAGCACCACAAAGGGATACTTATGCTGCATGGTAAAATCCTTGTAGGCATCCTCGATCCCCTTGGAAACCATATTGTTTTTAATATATCTCCCGCCGACAAAATAATTTTCAAAATTCCGGTTTCCTCTGGAGATTACCGGTTTCCCGAGAAATCCCGTGATCCGGATCCCGTTTTTTTCATAGTCTGCCCTTAAAAGATTTGCCGCCGCTTCTCTTCCGTATACATGATAGATCACATCCTTTAGATTTCCGTTCCCGGACGTATGAAGCTTCACCTGCCCGTTATTGATAAAACGAAAGGAAATCTCCGGATGAGACAAGGCAAGTCTTGTCATCAGATCACCCACATGACCGGCCTCCGTCATGGCGGTCTTTAAAAACTTTTTTCTTGCCGGTGTGTTATAAAACAGCTGACGGACCAAAAAGGTCGTTCCCTCCGGCGCCGCCGCTTCCTCAAATGCCTCTTCCTTTCCTCCGGAAATACAGTATCTGGTGCCGAATGTATCCTCCTTCGTCTTTGTAAGAAGCTCCACCCGGGACACTGCCGCAATACTGGATAAGGCCTCGCCGCGAAAGCCCAGCGATGTAATATGAAAGAGATCCTCCGCGGAGCGGATCTTGCTGGTAGAATGCCGCAAAAATGCAGTTCTTACGTCATCCCTTTCCATTCCGCAGCCATTGTCTGCGATCCGCATCAGAGAGATTCCGCCCTCCCTGATCTCAACGGTAACAGCCGATGCACCGGCATCAACAGCGTTTTCCGTCAGCTCCTTAATTACGGATGCAGGGCGCTCGATCACCTCTCCCGCGGCGATCTTATCAATCGTAATCTGGTCTAATACCTGTATCCTGCTCATAATTACCACCTGTTTTTCAGCTTGTTCTGAAGCTGGTATAATGTATTTAACGCGTCAATCGGAGTCAGATTGCTCACGTCAAGACTTTTCAGCTCTTCTAACACATCATCGTCCTTCACTGTATCAAAGAGCGTCATCTGTGCCAGATCCACCTCGTCATATTTCTTCGTCTTAATCTTCGGTACATGCCCCTGCACCGCAATATCCTTGATCCGGCTTGTGATATCCGTATGAATCAGCTCTTCTACGATTTCCTTCGCCCGGCTGATCACGGTATCCGGAACTCCGGCAAGCCTTGCAACCTGTATGCCGTAGCTCTTATCCGCACCGCCCTTTACGATCTTTCTGAGGAAAATGATGTCATCCCCCTTCTCCTTCACGGCGATACAGTAATTATTTACATTGTCAATCTTTCCCTCAAGCTCGGTAAGTTCATGATAGTGGGTGGCAAATAAAGTCTTTGCCCCTAAAAGCCTGCTGTCGCTGATATGCTCAATAACTGCCCATGCGATGCTGAGCCCGTCAAAGGTACTGGTTCCCCTTCCGATCTCATCCAGGATCAGAAGACTCTTGTTCGTCGCATTCCGCAGAATGTTGGCAACCTCCGTCATCTCTACCATGAAGGTGCTCTGGCCGCTGGCCAGATCGTCAGACGCCCCCACTCTGGTGAAGATCCGGTCCACCAGCCCGATATCCGCACTCCCTGCCGACCCAGTCCATACATTATTTACAACTCTGCCGTCTTCTTTATACAGCATCAACACCTTATCTTTTTT
>CAQNVT010000217.1 GCA_948844705.1 uncultured Dorea sp. | reverse complement strand
GGGGTTTTAACTTAATATATTTATTATGGGGTTGCAAAACAACGGTGGCCTAATATACATGTTCTTACGGACTTTGCAGTAAATGCAAAGTCCTGTGTGAACAGTAACAAGACGTTTACATAGTGGGAGACTTAGAAAATATTCTATTGACTCTGAATAAAATCAGTAGTATATTATAGGTGAAAAGAAAATATGATAGTAATAAGCGTAATTATTTTGAGGTCGGAAATGGTTCCCGACACACTCGCAAGAGTACCTGAGATGATGGATACGCCGCCCATCCAGAATAATTACGCTATTATTTTATAGAATAAAAGCACCAACGGGAAGAATAAAAAACTTCAAGTATTACGAAAAATTTTGTCATTTCTGGTAAGGAACAGGTGGAGATGTTTATTAATGCGATTGAAGAATCTGCCAAAAACCGTCCTACTCGTACTCCTGTAGCTGCAAGGCAGATTAAAGGGGAAGAGGAATTGAGAAAATTTATGAAAGAGTGGGAGAAAGCGAATGTTGATTAATGATAAGTTTTTTTATATCAACATGCTTATCGAGTTCAGCCTGTTATTTTGAGTGATGACTTGCTGGGAGAATGTGTCCGAAAGGGGTGTTGACCATGACGAGATCCGTCCGGACGCAGATGTAAAACAGAAGATGGCTGGGCAATTTTGCGATTTATTAATTGTCTGGAAATCTGTTACGGGATTGAAGAAACAAAAAAATAAAACATAAAGCCTTATGAATGAAAAATACGATGGTTTATTAAAACTATCGTATTTTTTATGTGAGATTATACAGGTAATAATTAGTAAAATTTAGTAAAAATATAAAAGGCGGAAAATAGAGAAGGAATGTATAAAATACATAAAAATCAAAAGAAAATGCAGATAAAAATATGTATAATATGTAATAAAAAATGATTTCATGTAGAAAAACATTGACATTTTACTAAATAAATGCTATATATAAATAAAAGATTTAAGAAATTTTTAAGATGAATATGCAAATAAAATTATAAGAAATAGAGGAACTCCAAAAAAATAATAAGTAAATATTTTACTAAAAAGGTGGTAAAAATTATGACGTTGAAAAATGTGGCAGAAAAAGCGGGAGTATCACAGGCGGCAGTTTCAAGAGTATTAAAGAGAGACAGGACATTTTCAGTATCAGAGGAAACCAGGCAGAAGATCCTGAATGCGGCGGAGGAATTAGGCTATCATTCCAAAAGTGAGACGTGGCAGGCCGGGGCAGACGAGCTTTCGAAAGGAAGAGTAGGTATTTTTCTTCTCTATGAGGAGTTGTCAGAGATAAAAGACAGATATTATCAGATCATAAGGCTGAATGCAAAGAATGAGCTTGAGAAGAACGGTTTCAGTACGGCGGAATATTTCCGTGAGACAATAGATAAGGGAATCGAGGAGATCGGCAGCCTGCAGGGAGTCATTCTTGTGGGACATCCCGGAAACTGGTTCCGGCTAGAGGAGCTCAGGTCAGTGCTTCGGAGTACGGGGATACCGGTGGTGTGTGCTGATTTTCAGCTGAGAGAGGGAGAGCTTAATGCAGATTATGTGATAAATGATTTTAAGAGCATTGTCAGAAAGGCGCTGGAATGCTTCGAGAGAAACGGTTATGAGGAGATCGGCTATATCGGGACCTATGGAATTGAGATCTCAGGCGAGCTCCAGGAGGATGACAGATACCGGTATTTCAGAAGGATGACAGAGGAGAAGGGGTGTTTCCGCGAGGAGTTTGTCTGGCTTTCCGATAACAGCTATATCGAACACGGCTATGAACTCGGACAGAGGATACTTAAGGAAAAGCAGAGGATTCCCCGGGCGGTCTTTGCCGAAACGGATAATATGGCCATCGGTTTTCTGCGGGCGCTGAAGAAAGCGGGAGTAAGTGTTCCGGATGAGGTTGCCATTATCGGCTGCAACGATATCCAGACCGCTTCCTTTGTGACGCCGCCGCTTACGAGCGTGCGGATCTATGATCATATGATAGGCATTATGTCTGCAAGACTTTTAGCCGACCGGATCATGACGAAAAGGGATGAGGGCGTGAAGCTGATCGTAGCAAATAAACTGATCGTCAGAGAGAGCTGTCCGGAAGGCGGAATATAGGAAGGAGGGAAAATATGGAATTTGAGTACAGACATCAGGATTGGAGCAACGTGAGGGTGCTTGGGAGAAACCGCCTGTGGGTAAGGCCGTTTTATTGCGGGTATCAAAGTGTTAAGGCCGCAAGGACATCAAAAAAGGAAGAGAGCGGAAATTACACCCTGCTGAACGGAGAGTGGAGATTTGCATATTTTACCTCGCCGTTTCTCGTACCGGAGGAATGCACGGCGGAGGAATATGATGACCGGTCATGGGACAGGATGCCGGTGCCGGGACACTGGCAGCTTCACGGATATGACAGTCCTCATTATAACGATGCTTTTGCTCTTTTTCCGATCACGGATGATCCGGTGATTCAAAACGATAATCCGACGGGCGTATACCGGAGGGGGATAGAGCTTCAAAAGGAGGAGGACAGGGAATATATCCTCAGATTTGACGGTGTGGAAAGCGCCTATCATGTATGGGTGAACGGACATTTCACCGGCTACAGCCAGGGCCCCCGCAACACGGCGGAATTTGATGTGACGGCCTTTTTAAAAAGCGGGCGGAATGTGATCGCGGTGGAGGTGTATAAATATTCCGACGGAAGCTATCTGGAGAATCAGGATATGTGGTGGTTTTCCGGAATCATCCGGGATGTGTCCTTAATCACAAGGCCCAGGGCTCATGTGCTGGATTTTAAGATCGATGCGCTTCTTGAGGAGGATATGCATACGGGAAGCTATCATATGGATCTGATCCTGGAAAACAACGGATATGAGGAGGAAAGCGGAGACGGCTTCCGGATCGCGGTGACGCTCTGGGACGGAGAGAGACAGGTATTTGCGCATATGCGGGATGTAAAAGGGGAGCAGGGAAGGAAAGAGCTTTCCTTTGACGAGACGGTGGAAGGGGTGCGGCCGTGGTCGGCAGAAACTCCTTACCTCTATGAGACCGTGATCGAGCTGAGAAAGGGGGAGAGGCTGATCGAAGCCTACTCCTGCAGGAACGGCTTCCGGACGATCTGCTTAAGGGACGGACTTTTTTACATAAACGGCTGTCCCCTCAAATTAAAGGGCGTGAACCGGCATGACTGGAACGAATATGAGGGCCGCTGCATTACGGAAGAGGATATGCAGAGAGACTTGTACCTGATGAAGCAGAATAACATCAATGCGGTACGTACCGCTCACTATCCTCCGTCTCCTGCGTTCCTGGACATGTGCGATATGCTCGGCTTTTATGTGATGGAGGAGGCGGATCTGGAGTGCAATCAGATGGCGTTTACAAAGAAGATGAACCGTATCAGCGACGACATTCTCTGGGAGGAGGCCTATATTGACCGTTCCGAGCGGATGGTGCGAAGGGACAAGAATCACCCGTCCGTACTCTTCTGGTCGCTGGGAAATGAATCCGGGTTCGGAACCGCGTTTGTGGCAGCAGGAAAATTTGTAAAGAAATATGATCCGACAAGGCTTATCCACTACGAGGAGGACAGAGACGCATCCGTTGCGGATGTGTACAGTACGATGTACACAAGACATCATCAGCTGGAGATGCTGGGGAAGGACACCTCCAAGGCAAAGCCCCATATCGTGTGCGAATACGCTCATGCCATGGGGAATGGTCCGGGGGGGCTCAAGGAATATTGGGAGATCTTTGAAAAATATCCGCGGCTTCAGGGAGGTTTTATCTGGGAGTGGATCGATCATGGCCTGAGGAAAACGGATGAGAATGGAAAAGGATATTATACATACGGCGGGGATTATAATGATTACCCAAACAGCGGAGCTTTTTGCTGCGACGGACTTGTTCAGGCGGACCGGTGTCCGACGCCGGCCGTCCTGCAGGTGAAGAAAGCGCTGGAGCCGGTGCGGTTTTCCGGGTTTAATAAGGAAAAGGGAACGATCACGGCCGAGAATAAATATGATTTTCTGACGCTGGATCACATGAAGGCAGTCTTGAAGATAGAGACAGAGGAGGAAGTGTTATGGAAGAGGGAGGTGGATTTAAGCGGGATCGGACCGCACACAAAGAAAGTGATCGTTTTGTGGGAGCCTGAAGAAGCGAAGCGGACAGAGGACTATGCACAGGAGCGATATCCGAAGGGAAATGCAAGGTACTGTGACGGCTGGCTTTCCATCAGCGTGGTCTACCGGGAAAAGCCGGTGTGGACGGACAGGGAGGAGTACGAGGCTGCCTTCCATCAGGAGCTTTTGTGGGAAGCAGAAAAAAGAACCGGAGAGGAGAAGAGGAGAGAGGCCGAAGGCACTCTCACGGTCTCTGATAAAGACGGTATCCTTCATGTCGAGGGTCAGGATTTTAAGGTGAGCTTTGACCGTATCCACGGCAATCTCTGCGGATATGAATACCAGGGCGAGATCCTTTTGAAGGGTGGACTGGGCATGAATTTCTACCGTGCCCCGGTGGATAATGACATCAATGCAAGGAAGATCTGGGAGGACGGAATGCTTGTGGATAAGATCATAAGCAGGCTGCCGGAGGGCATCGCATATACGAAACTTAGCCACGGGGAGGGGAGGGCATC
>CAQNVT010000216.1 GCA_948844705.1 uncultured Dorea sp. | reverse complement strand
CTGCCGCGATCGGGGCGGACCCCATACCTGACTCATTAGAAAACAGACCTCTCGCAACACCGTACTGGATAGCAAGACGGATCCCGGCGCCTGTAAGACCGCCCGCCGCTGCTCCCGGTGTAAATGCCAGCTTACAGATCGTTGCGATCGCCGGAATAATAAAATCATAATTAATGCACAGAATAATAATACAGCCCAGCACATAGAAGAGCGCCATAAACGGAACCAGCTTTTCACAAACTCTTGCAATCGACTTGATTCCGCCGAAAATTACGATTGCAGTCAGTACTCCGATAACGACTCCCACGATCCAGTTCGGGATTCCGAAGTTACCCTGAGCGATATTTGCAATTGCATTTACCTGGGTCGCACATCCGATACCAAAGGATGCGAACGCCGCAAAAAATGCAAAAATCATAGCAAGCCATTTCATATTAAGTCCGCGCTCAAGAGCATACATCGCGCCGCCCTGCATGCGGCCGTCCCTTGTCTTAACTCTGTATTTTACCGCAATCAGGGATTCTGAATATTTCGTCGCTATTCCGAATACGCCGGTAAGCCAGCACCAGAGCACGGCGCCCGGTCCGCCGAGAGCGATCGCCGTACCTACACCTACAATATTTCCTGTTCCGATCGTTGCCGCAAGTGCCGTGGCAAGCGCTCCGAACTGAGAGACCTCGCCCTCGCCGTCCGTATCCTTTGTCACAGAAAGCTTAATTCCTTTTGTTATGGTGTATTTCTGGATAAATCCCGTGCGGATTGTCATAAAAAGATGTGTTCCAAATAGCAGGACGATCATCCACCAGCCCCACACCCATCCGTCAATCTTATTAATAATATCTACTACCTGCTCCATAAAATGCTCCCTTCTCTTTCCTTTTCTATAACTGTTCAGTACCTTCACAGTTACCCTTTTCTTACAATATATTTCTAATAGCATGAAGACATTATAGCGTATTAGAAAGAAAATAGCAAGAATTGTTACAAAATAGACGCTATTACATTTTAAATGCTTTCTGGTTTTCTTCAAAAATCTGCATTTCACAGCTTGCGATTGTTATGTCGTATGTCGTATTTTGTCTGCCATAGAAGGATTGTACCTGCAATCTTCCGGCTTCTTATGCCACTTCTTATGCTATAAGATATGTATTATTCATTTTTTGATTGAATAATATAATATTATTATTCGGGACCATATTTTTCAATTTTCAGAAAATAAAAATCTTGACAAATTCGTTTTCTTGAGGTAAAGTAACAATGTAAATATTCAAAACCGTTGAGAAAGAGGAGTAGATTATTCTAAGACATTTCAGAGAGCGGCAGATGGTGGGATTGCCGTATGGAGTGAATAATTGAATGGACTTTTGAGGGCTGCCTGAAATCTTTTGTTTGAAAAAGAAAGTATGGTATGTCGGGAACCGAACCCGTTATCAATCAGGAGTGTATGTTAGTACATGAGAAAAGTGGACGTTACGTCAATTTGAGTGGTACCGCGATAATATGTGTATATATTACCGTCTCAGGCATAGAGCCTGGGACGTTTTTTTATATCATAAAAACCTCCGGGGGTTGCACATTCTTTATTTATAGCGGAAAAGCTTATGATTTTCTCTCCTAACAGCAGGTAAAATTTCAAAAAGGAAAAGGAGAATGAAGCAATGAAAAACAAAGTATTAGCAGGATTATTAACAATGGCAATGGCGGCGGCAATGGTGACAGGATGCAGTAAGGATGCGCCGGGAAGCAGTGCGGGCGGAGAAGATAAGGAAAGCTACACCATCGGCATCAGTCAGTTTGCGGAGCACGGCTCCCTTGATAACTGCAGGGAAGGCTTTCTTGCGGGGCTTGAGGAGGAAGGCATCACAGAGGGTGAGAATCTGACGGTAGATTATAAGAATGCGGCGGCAGATATGGGAACTACAGGGCAGATATCAGACAGCTTTGTGTCGGATAAGGTGGATATGATCTGTGCGATCGCGACACCGGCAGCCCAGAGTGCATATAATGCGGCGATGGATGCGGGGATTCCGGTTATTTATACGGCGGTTACGGACCCGGTGGCGGCAGAACTTGCCACAGAGGACGGGACGGCGGTAGGCGAGGTGACGGGCACCTCCGATAAGCTTCCGGTAGAGGCGCAGCTTCAGATGATGAGGCAGATCCTTCCGGATGCAAAGAAGATCGGTATTATGTATACGACGAGTGAGGCGAATTCTTTATCTACGATCGCAGAATATAAAGAACTTGCCGGAAACTATGATTTTGAGATCGTAGAGAAGGGAATCAGCACGACAGCAGATGTTCCGCTGGCAGCGGATGACCTGTTAGGTCAGGTAGACTGTATTACGAATCTTACGGACAATACGGTTGTAGCATCTCTTCCGACGATTCTTGAAAAGGCGAACGAGAAGAAGATTCCGGTATTCGGAAGCGAAATCGAGCAGGTGAAGATCGGATGTCTGGCGGCAGAAGGACTTGATTATATTGCGCTTGGAAAGCAGACGGGCAAGATGGCGGCACAGGTGTTAAAGGGTGAGAAGAAGGCTTCCGAGCTGTCCTATGAGATCATTACAGAGCCGGGCTTTTATGTAAACAGCAAGGTTGCGGACAATCTCGGGATTACCGTCCCGGAGGAGCTTTTTAACAGTGCAGTGGAGAGCTTTGATGAGATCACAGAGTAAAAAAGGTATGCGGGAGGCGTTTTCATGGATTTTGCAGTATCGATCATAGAGCAGGGCCTGATATATGGAATACTGGCGCTTGGGGTGTATATTACTTATAAAATATTAGATTTTCCGGATCTTACCGTGGACGGGAGCTTTCCTCTCGGGGCAGCGATCACTGCTGCCCTTATCACACGGGGGATGAACCCATATCTGACGCTGCCGCTTGCATTTCTTTCGGGGGCGGCAGCAGGTGCATGTACGGGTCTGATCCATGTGAAGGGGAGAATCCGGGACCTTTTGTCCGGAATTATCATGATGACAGCACTCTGGACGATAAACCTGTATATCGCGGGGACCGCGAATGTACCGCTGTTTTCGAAGGACAGCATATTTAAAAATGCATTTACGGACCGTATTTTTCCGGAGGCGCTTAAGCCGTACCGGACGCTGATGATCTGTCTGATCCTCGTGGTCATCTGCAAGGTGCTTCTGGATCTGTATCTTACGACAAAGTCCGGCTATCTTCTGCGGGCGGCGGGGGATAACGATGTGCTGGTGACCTCGCTTGCAAAGGATCAGGGAAATGTGAAGATTTTAGGACTTGCCATTGCAAACGGGCTGACGGCGTTTGCCGGGTGTGTGTTTGCCCAGGAGGAGCGGGTCTTTGAAATTTCCATGGGAACGGGCGCGATCGTGATTGGTCTTGCCAATGTCATAATCGGAACAAGTATTTTCAGGAAGGTAACATTTCTTAAAACGACGACGGCAGTGCTTGTCGGTTCGATTATTTATAAAGCATGTGTGGCGGCGGCGCTTCGGAACTTTGAGCCCCAGGCGATGAAGCTTATTACGGCAGTTTTGTTCCTGATTATCTTGATCATCAGTATGGAAAGAAAAGGGAAGGTGAAGGGGAATGCTTGAGCTTAAGAAAATTGACAAATATTATAATCCGGGTACGGTAAATGAAATGTGCCTGTTTCAGGATTTCAACCTGAAGCTTGAAAAGGGAGAATTTCTTTCGGTTGTGGGAAGCAACGGCTCGGGCAAGACCTCCATGCTTAACATCATATGCGGAAGCATCCCGATCGAAAGGGGGCAGGTGTCTGTCGGCGGCAGGGATATTACGAGGGAAAAGGAATACAGGCGTAACCGTAAGATCGGGCGCGTATACCAGAATCCGGCGATGGGAACCTGTCCGTCCATGACGATACTTGAAAACATGGCTCTGGCAGATAATAAGGGAAAGCTCTACGGTCTCGGGCGCGGGACGAATAAAGCAAGGATCGGTTATTATAAAGAGCAGCTTGCGCAGCTGGGACTTGGACTTGAAGACAAACTGGAGGTAAAGGCAGGCTCTCTTTCCGGCGGGCAGCGCCAGGCGATGGCACTTCTTATGTCTGTCATGACGCCGATCGAATTTCTCATTCTGGATGAGCATACGGCGGCTCTTGATCCGAAGACGGCCGAGCTTATCATGGAGCTTACGGATAAAATCGTAAAGGAAAAGAAGCTTACTACGATCATGGTCACGCACAACTTAAGATATGCGGTGGAATATGGGAATCGTCTGGTCATGATGCATGAGGGGAAGATCATCCTTGACAAAAAGGATGAGGAGAAGAAGAAAATACAGATAGATGACATTCTGAAATTATTTAACGAAATCAGTATAGAATGTGGAAATTAGAAAAATAATATTATACAATTGATAGAGCCGTGGCAGGCTCTATTTTTGTGAAATATTTTCGGAGGAAATCCGTTGACGATACCATGGCCGTAGTGATATGATTATATTCAAGCAGCCTCTATAAAACACATGATATAGTGGTCGGGTGCTGAAAAAGCACTAAATATAGATGAAGGGAAGAAAAAGAGTTATATGCTGACGAAAGATGTAAAAGTGGTAAAAAAGGATGGAACAAAGGAAGAATTTAACGTCCAGAAGGTCGTTGTAGCAGTAAATAAATCTGCGTATAGAGCGCTTGTTAAATTCACGGACGAGGAGATCGGATTTATCTGCAGGTTCGTGGAGGAGAAGGTGGAGGAGCTCGGTATCACGGAGATTCCGATTGCAGAGATGCACAATGTAGTGGAGGGCGCTCTGGAAAGAGTCAATGCGGCTGTTGCGAAGAGCTACAAGGACTACCGGAATTATAAGCAGGATTTCGTGCAGATGCTGGATGATGTGTATAAAAAGAGCCAGTCCATCATGTATATCGGGGATAAGGAGAACAGTAATACCGACAGCGCGCTCGTGTCGACGAAAAGAAGCCTGATCTTCAATGAGCTCAACAAGGAGCTGTATAAGAAGTTCTTCCTGACGGTGGAGGAGATACAGGCGATCCGTGACGGTTACATTTACATTCATGATATGTCGGCAAGAAGAGATACGATGAACTGTTGTCTGTTTGATGTCAAGGAAGTGTTAAGCGGCGGCTTCGAGATGGGAAATCTCTGGTATAATGAGCCGAAGACTCTGGATACGGCGTTTGACGTGATCGGTGATATCGTGTTGAGTGCGGCGAGTCAGCAGTACGGAGGCTTTACGGTGCCGAGCGTGGATGATATTCTGGAGCCCTATGCGAAGAAATCCCACACCAGACTGATTAAAAAATACCGTGACCTGGGGCTTGACGAGGAGACCGTACAGAAGGTGGCATGGGCAGATCTTGAAAAGGAGATGGAGCAGGGCTTCCAGGGCTGGGAATATAAGTTTAACTCGGTTTCCTCAAGCCGGGGAGACTACCCGTTTATTACGGTTACGGCGGGAACCGTGACGAGCGAATACGGAAAGCTTGTGACGCTTAAGATGCTGGAGGTCCGCAAGAACGGTCAGGGAAAGAAGGGTCATAAAAAGCCGGTGCTGTTCCCGAAGATCGTATTTTTGTATGATGAGAAGCTTCACGGGCCGGGAGGTCCGCTGGAGGATGTATTTGAGGCGGGTATCGACTGTTCCGCGAAGACGATGTATCCGGACTGGCTGAGTCTTACCGGAGACGGATATGTGGCGGGCATGTATAAGAAATACGGAAAGATCATAAGCCCTATGGGATGCCGCGCATTTCTTTCGCCGTGGTATGAAAGAGGCGGCATGGAGCCGGCGGATGAGAATGATGAGCCGGTCTTTGTCGGAAGATTTAATATCGGGGCTATCAGCCTTCATCTTCCTATGATCTATGCGAAGGCGAGACAGGAGAGCAGGGATTTTTATGAGGTGCTGGATTATTATCTTGAGCTTATACGCCAGCTTCATCTTCGGACCTATGACTATCTCGGAGAGCTGAAGGCATCGACGAATCCGCTTGCGTATTGCGAGGGCGGATTCTACGGCGGACATCTGGGCCTTTATGATAAGATCAAGCCGCTTCTTAAGGCTGCGACCGCATCCTTTGGAATTACGGCGTTAAATGAGCTCCAGCAGCTTCATAATAAGAAATCGCTGGTGGAGGACGGCCAGTTTGCGCTGGATACCCTTCAGCATATTAATGATAAGATCAATGAGTTTAAAAAGGAGGACGGGCGTCTCTATGCGATTTACGGCACACCGGCCGAGAACCTGTGCGGAGTTCAGGTTCAGCAGTTCCGCAAAAAATACGGAATTATCGAGAACGTATCGGACCGCGAGTATGTAAGCAACAGCTTCCATTGCCATGTGACGGAGGATATTACTCCGATCGAAAAGCAGGATCTGGAAGGCCGGTTCTGGAACTTAAGCAACGGCGGAAAGATTCAGTATGTAAAATATCCGATCAATTATAACAGGGATGCGATCAAATCTCTGGTAAGGCGCGCCATGGACAGGGGCTTT
>CAQNVT010000215.1 GCA_948844705.1 uncultured Dorea sp. | reverse complement strand
TTTCAATTCCTCATAATACTTCTGCGCTTTTTCGCTCAGCTCCGGCTGTCCGATTGTTCTGCCGTAATATCCGGGCTTTTTTTCATTTTTGTTGGGGTTGTTATCATCCAATTCTTTCGATTTTTTCACATGGTGGGGATTCACATGCACTGGCTTCATCCCGCTGTCCTGCAGGAACCTCCCTAAAGCGAACCAGTAGTGGCCGGTCGGTTCCATTCCGGGGATGATTGCCGTTTTGCCGTGCTTTTCCGCTATATCCTCCATCCATGCCTTAAAGGTCAGGAAACCTGCTTCTGTATTGCTGAATTCTAACGGTTTCCTTGTGTACTCGTAGTTGCGCCAGTCAAAAGCTCTCGCATAATGAGTTTCGCTTCCCACATCAATGCCGACAATCAAAGTTTTTTCAGTAATGGATGCAATTTTTGCGTTCTGTGTGTTACAATTCATTTTGGATACCTCTCTGTTCAATAAGATTTTTACTAACCGGCAAAGTCAGTAATCTTATTTTACTCTGAGGTATCTTTTTTTCAATCACCTACTTTCTTGGAATCCCCTATGTTTGTATTATACAGGAAGCTCCTGATTGTGGAAAACAGTTATTAAAGATATATTCAGTATACCACAATTCAGAATGTTACGTCTACGACAATTTACCGTGCACTTTTCTTACTTAAGCATATTCCCATCCGCAAAAGCATTTCCCACCTTTTCACCGAGAACGTGATATGCATTTTGCACCGGATCAAAAGCAATCGGTTTGAGCTTTTCAACCTCTATTTTCCCGTCCTCACCGAGGATGCTTTCATCCGCACTTACATTTACGATCTCTCCGATAATGTTTCCGTCTTCGTTCACCTTCGTAAGCCTGCACTCCAATGCCATAGGAAGCTCGCAGATAATCGGAGCATCCACGAAGCTGCTCTTCTGTGTTGTAAATCCGGCCTTCTTCATTTTATCAGGTGTATCATTTTCAGAGGCCAGGCCTACATAATCCGCCTCTGTCACATGTGCGGCATCCGCGAAGCTGACTGTAAATGCGCCCTTTGCCTTGATATTTTTTGTTGTCTTATGTCCCGTGCTGAGGCAGAGTACCACATGGTTCGCGTTGTAGATTCCTCCCCATGCCGCATTCATGGCATCCGCATTTCCATCCTCGTCATAGCTTCCTACGATCAGTACCGGCAGCGGGTACATCCAGGGCTTTGCCCTAAAATCTTTTCTCATGTTTTTAATCTCCTTTTCATTTTTACATTTTATAGTGAATGGCAAATTTATTTGTCGTTTACTGTAAATATATTCTCCGGCCACCCAGCATAATCCTCTGTCCATCCGCCGTCTGAGCCAAATCCGTGGAGCCATCCGTTCAGCACGATCCTTCCTGTCTGAATCCCCATGCCGCGGAGCACATCATACTGCTCCGGTAATTCAGATACCGTCCTCCGTCTCCTATCTGCCCAATCCGGTTCAGTCTGAACTCTACCGGTTTTCCCTCCGTAAGAGACGGTATTCTGGTAAATAGAGATGCCATCCCTGCGCTGCCGTCGGTCACCGGCACCAGAAACAGATTCAGCTCATCCACGATTCCCGCCTGAAGGAACGACCAGTTCACCATTCCTCCGCCGCAACCCTGCCGTCCAGCGAGCTTAAAATATGACAAATCATACATGGTTTCTTCATGATAATTCCTCCTCGTAAGATTATTATAACGAAAGAGCACCCCATAAGGAAGTGCCCTTTTGTTATCCAGTTTATACCTAATGGTAATTACTGTCTTTCTACATTTCTCTTAAAGCCCAGATAGGTCGCCGCAAAATAAAGCCCGTATATCCCGAAAAACAGAAGAAAAGAAATCCCGAAATACTGAAAAACCGACGTTTCTATTCCCGTATAAAAGATAAATTTTCCACTGATGAACACCGCGATAATCCCCGCGATTCCTGCCGCAAATACCGCCGGACAGAGATAATACCAGAAGAGCTGCTTCCCGATCACCCCTGCGACCTCACTTTTCCGAAGCCCGATCTTACGAAGCACATCATAGCGGAATTTATATTTTGCCGAATCACTTAACTGCTGTACGGACAATACCGTAAGCGCCACACATACGAACACAAAGCCCAGGTAAAAGCATGGAAATACCATGGAGGACAGCATATATTTTATCTCCGGGATCAGATTGTCCCGCACGAGATTTACCGCCGCATAGGTAATGATCTGGTCGGACCCGTAGCAGGAATTCGTAACCGGCTCGAACTCCTCCCCGTACATCCCGTTGTCCATATCCAGATGCCCGTAGACCTCATCATCCTTCGCAAGCCCATCCAGCACATCCTCAAGACCTGCAGGAGCCTTTCCCTTAATATCCGTCACCAGCTCCTTATAATAAGGACGAAGGGTGCCGGCATGCTCATCCGGTACAACAATCACATAATCTCCTCCGTTGTGACCGTCCTGAGAAAATGATTCCGTATGGTAGCCTGCAAATGACAATTTACCGCTCTTTCCCTCCACCGTGAGCCGATCCGCAATGTCTCCTGTCTCATTTAACACCCTCGTCTTCATATGGATCGCATACTCATCCGCCTTTAACGACACCTTGTCATATCCCAGCATTTCCCGCAGATGATTATAATCTGAAAGCAGCATATACGTATCATAGCGGCAATAGCTGCCGTCATCCGTATTTTCGATTTCCTTAAGATCAGGCGCTCCGTCCTCTCGTCCGCCTTCCCTGAACATTGTCCCAAAGCACTTAAGATGTGTACGGAGCCACACATTGACCTGATTCGTTCCGTTTTCATAAATGTAATAGGTATACGTCTCTTTGATCTCTGTCTGCTCGTTCAATATATGAAGCTCGTCTGCAAAATCATACTCCACATCCGGACTGTACACCTGCACGTCAAAGGGAAACTTATTTTCAAGCGCCTTATCCTGATAATCGCTGAACATCATCGCCACCGTACATCCAAGAAATGCAATCGTAAACAGCGAGGTCAGTGTTCCCATCGTAAACCACATCGTCTTGATCTTCGAAGCAAGCTGCCTGAATAAAAACAAATTCTGTCCCTTATAAATAAGATCTCCGCCACTTCTGATGTAGCAGATAAGGAAGGAGGACAGACCGATATAAAAAAGATAGATTACCAGAATCAGCCCTACAAGAAATCCGATGATCGTTCCTCCGTTCCACCCTCCGAAAAGCGAGGCTCCGAAAAAAATCCACAGGCCGAACAAAATGAGAAAAACGACAGACAGCGGCAACAGCCATTTCTTGATACGTTCATGGGACTCCTTCACTTCTTCATTTTTATTCCCCACATCCATAAGGTCACGGATATTCATTTTCTTAAATCTTCTCTTGCATCGAAAAAGCGCCAGAAGATAGCAGCCCGCATAGCAGCATACCGTCATCAGGATACACCATCTGTTAAATTCGGCCTTAAGATGATAATTATCCTGAAGCATCGTATATAATACTGCCATAATAATCTGCTGGAGCAGAACGCCGAATGCCATCCCTATGAGAAATGCCCCTGCTCCCATGATAACATTTTCCCGCATGTACAGACGGGCGATCTCCTTTTTCTTCATGCCGAGAAGCAGGTAGGTGCCAAACTCCCGGCTCCGCTTTTCCAGCATGAACCGCACCATATAGTTGATCAGCCATGCCACGATAATGACGATAAAAAATGTAGCAAGGCCAATCATGGCAGCCATGATCCCCACCATATCGATCCGTTTCCTGATATCCGGTGAAAATAAGATGCTGTTAAATGCGAACATAAGGGCCGTGATCAGCATCATTGTAATAATATAGACAAGATAATCCTTTGCCGAACGTTTTACATTTCTGAGTGCAAGCTTAGCGAGCATCGGAGAGCTCACCTCCCGTCAGGGACAGAACATCCAGAATCTCATTTAGGAACACTCTGCGTTCCTTCTGCCCTCTTACCAGTTCATGGAAAATCTTTCCGTCCTTTAAAAACAGGATGCGCCCGCAGTAGCTTGCAGAAAACGCATCGTGAGTAACCATGAGGATTGTTGCATTCAGAGAATGGTTCATCTGTGTAAATGTCTCAAGAAGCGTCTGCGCCGAGCGGGAATCCAGCGCTCCCGTAGGCTCATCCGCCAGGAGAAGCCTCGGTCGGTTCACAAGCGCCCTTGCACAGGCACACCTCTGCTTCTGCCCGCCGGACACCTGATAAGGAAATTTATCCTTGATCTCTTCTATCCCGAGAAGCCGCATGATCTCCGTACATTTTTCCTTGATCTCGCGCTTTCCCTCCTTGCGGATGGTAAGCGCAAGCACAATATTCTCCTCCATCGTAAGCGTATCAAGAAGATTATAGTCCTGAAAGACAAAGCCTAAGTTCTCTTTTCTGAAATCCGACAGCTTCGTCTCCTTAAGCTCCGTAATGTCTGTGTCGCCGTAAAAGATATGTCCCGCCGTCACGCGGTCGATCGTCGCAAGCATGTTAAGAAGCGTCGTCTTCCCCGAGCCCGACGCTCCCATCACACCGACAAACTCGCCCCGCTCCACCGTAAAGCTGACACGGTCGATCGCTTTTGTCACATTAGAATCATTTCCGTAGTATTTTTCCACATCGCATACACGGATATTGTCATACATAATTTTCACTCCCGTCTGAATTTATGATATCTGGTAACTGTTCCGTGCCTTCACAGGCACATGCAATTTGATCTTGCCCATTCACTGTACCATATTCTTTTGACGGTTTGTATTTCGGTAGATTACAGGAAGATTACAGATTTGTAAGATTAGGAATTTCACTCTCTTCCCTCGCATAATAATCCCCCACCGGAAATTCCAGCCGGACCTGCGTCCCTTCTCCCTCCTTAGACTTCGCGCTTATGGATATCCCAAGCTTTCCGCACAGCACCCTGCACAGATAAAGCCCCATTCCCGTCGAGCGTTCCTTTTTCCGCCCGTTGCTTCCGGTAAAGCCCTTCTCAAAAATGCGGGACAGCTCCTCGCCCTTAATCCCGATTCCGTTATCCTCTGTCACAAGACAGACGCTTCGATCCTGCTTTTCTGTATAAAAACGGATACAGGCGCCGTTTTCCTTCCTGTATTTCACACTGTTGATCACCAGCTGGCTCAGGATAAAGGAAATCCATTTCTCATCCGTATATACAAACTCCTCACACCGGACCTCTGCCGTCACCTGATTCTGTATCAGATCATATTTATTTCTTGCCAGCACTCCTGATACCACTTCCTGCAGACTGACTTTTCTGATCATATAATCCTTATATACCTCATCAGACCGCGCATAATAAAGCACCAGCTCTACCAGCGCCTCCATTCTCTGATTCAAAGCGGCGATCCGTCTTGTCTCTTCCCCCCGGTGGTTCTCGCAGATCAAGGAAATCCCCGTAAGCGGCGCCTTGATCTCATGCACCCACCCTTCGATAAACTCCCGGTATTCTCGTTTTTCCTCCTCAATGCCGCGGATTTTTTCAATCGCAGATTTATTTGATACGCGGATCATGTCCCGGTAGATGGAATCCTCCAAAGAAACCGGCTCCGGCATAAGCTCTCCTAGCAAATATCTCTGGTCCACCCGCAAAAGAAGCTTCTCCATCTGACGGAAATATTTCCTTTTGCGGTAACAGGAAAACCCAAGCGACACTATGGCGATCAAAGCCCAGCATATCAGAATAAGAAATGTATATTCCGCCGAATATCCTGTCGCATGCAAAAATCCTGCCAGAAGAAGCATACAGCACAGATGGAGCATCAGAAGGAATATCCTGTCCTTTACAAATTCTCTCACCGTCATATCCGATACCCCATTCCCCGCTTCGTCTCAATAAGGTCGTGCACCCCGATGCGCTCCAGCTTTCCGCGTATCCGGGTAATATTTACACTCAATGCATTATCATCGACAAATACCTGATTGTCCCACAGATACTCCACCAGATCTGCCCGCGGGGCGATCTCCCCCTTCTTCATGAATAAAAAATGAAGAATCTTAAGCTCCGTCCTTGACATATCCGCCTCAAGACCCCCATACCTTACGCAGCCCCTTGCCAGGTCCAGCTCCACACCCTTATGAGTAAAAACTGTCTCCTGCTTTTCCCTGTCCGTTCTCGTCCTTTTTAAGATCGCCGCGATCCTCGCAAGAAGCACCGGAGGATGAAAGGGCTTCGTAATATAGTCATCTCCGCCTCTTAAGATCCCGTTCAGCTCATCCGCAGAGTCCGCCCGGCCCGTCACAAAGATGACCGGCACCTCCGAGGACATCCGTATTTCCGAACAAATATCAAATCCTGATTTTCCCGGAAGATTTAAGTCCAGAAGCACAAGATCCGGTTTTTGCTCCAATATGTAGGATGCCGCATTTTCAAAATAATCAGGCGCACTCACCCGGTACAGCGCATTTTCCAGAAGCTGTGTAAGCTCCTGCCGAATCACCGCGTCATCCTCAATAATTACAATATGCATATTCCTCCTATTAGTTGGGGACGGGGTATTTTTTAAAATACCCCGTCCCCGGTAACATTTTTATTTCTCCAATAATGATTTCCCGCTCATTTCCTTTGGCTGCTCCATACCCATAAGTTCGATCAGGGTCGGTGCGATATCCGCCAGGCATCCGCCTTCTCTTAAGCGATATGCCGGATCTGCATTCACGAGAATAAACGGAACCGGATTAGTCGTATGTGCAGTGAACGGCTCGCCTGTCTCCTCGTCAATGAGCTGCTCTGCATTTCCGTGATCTGCACAGATGAACATCTGTCCATTTACCTCTTTTATAGCATCCACGGCCCTTCCCACACACTCATCCACGGCCTCAATTGCCTTGATAGCTGCGGCTTCAACGCCGGTATGTCCTACCATGTCCGGGTTCGCAAAGTTGATAATAATTACGTCATATTGATCGGATTTGATCGCCTCTACCAGCTTATCGCATACCTCATAGGCGCTCATCTCCGGCTTTAAATCATAGGTTGCCACCTTCGGTGACTTCACAAGGATACGGTCCTCTCCCTCATTCGGCTCCTCTACTCCGCCGTTAAAGAAGAAGGTAACATGAGCATATTTCTCTGTCTCGGCAATACGTGCCTGCTTCTTTCCGTTTGCCGCCAGATACTCGCCGAAGGTATTTGTAATCTCTTCCTTTACAAAGGCAACGAGCTTATTCTCGATCGTTACATCATATTCTGTGAAGCACACATAGGTCGTCTTAATTCTTCCGCCTCTTTCAAAGCCTGTAAACCCGTCGTCGCAGAAGGTCCTTGTGATCTCTCTCGCGCGGTCCGGGCGGAAATTAAAGAAGATGATCGAATCATTGTCCTTAATCGTTGCAACAGGAGCTCCATCCTTCATGACAACGGTCGGCAGTACGAACTCATCCGTCGTATCCTTATCGTAGGACGCCTGAATTCCCTCCGGTCCGCTGACAGCCCTCTCGCCCTCTCCGTAAACAAGCGCCCGGTACGCTTTCTCCACGCGGTCCCAGCGGTTATCACGGTCCATGGCATAATAACGTCCCATAACCGTAGCCACCTCGCCGACACCAATCTCCTTCATCTTAGCGACAAGCTCTTCTACATATTCCTTGCCGGAAGCCGGAGGAGTGTCACGTCCGTCTAAGAAGCAGTGTACATACACCTTCTCGATTCCCTGACGCTTTGCAAGCTCCAAAAGTCCGTAAATATGCGTGTTATGGCTGTGCACGCCGCCGTCGGATACGAGGCCGTACAAATGAAGAGCACTGTTATTTTTTTTCACGTTCTCACAAGCCGCGAGAAGCGCCGGATTCTCGAAGAAGTCTCCGTCCTGGATCGCCTTCGTGATCTTGGTGAGGTCCTGGTATACGATACGTCCCGCGCCCATATTCAGGTGACCTACCTCTGAGTTGCCCAATCTTGATATTCTGATCTGTCCCGGTTGAGTCCTTATACGAAACTTCGGGAC
>CAQNVT010000214.1 GCA_948844705.1 uncultured Dorea sp. | reverse complement strand
GCGACTCCGCGTACCGCTTTGCCGTCCGCGGGTCCATGTGGTACTTCCGGCCCAGCTCCACATAGCTCAGCCCTTTTTGTCTGTCGCTTCGGATATCCATCCACTGTGCTCCTTTCATTTTCTGACTCCCTTTCCGGGCTCTTTTTCGCCCTATTGGGAGTCTATCTTTTTTTCGCCTCCTCCGCCACAAAACTACATTTTTTCCTCGGCGTTTTTTTACATTTTATCACTGGCGATGACACTACCCCCAGCACCTCCGATACTCTCTACCGGGTACAGGTGGGGGCCTACAAGCAGAAGGGGAACGCTGACATTATGCTGGCGAAAATCAAGGCCGCTGGCTTTGACGCTTTCACCACGAAGGTTGGCGATCTGTACAAGGTTCAGGTGGGGGCCTACAGAGAACAGACCAAGGCCGAAAACGCCAAGGCACAGGTAAACAAGGCTGGATTCCCGGCTGTGGTCGTAAAGACCTCCCAGAAGGCCCAGAATGGCCCCCAGACGGGCTTTCAGCCGTACCGGGTACAAGTTACCACCACCAGCCTAAACGTCCGTCTGGGGCCTTCTACGGCCCAAGGGAGCCTTGGTCTTGTCCACATCGGCGAAACCTACACCATCGTGGAGGAATCCACCGGGCCGGGAGCGAAGCTCTGGGGAAAACTGGAAGATGGGAAGGGCTGGATTTCCCTTGACTATACGAAGAAGGTGTAAACGATGGGCCGCAGGAAGCGCAAGAAGCCCCCCTTGGAGTTCTCAAAGAAAATCCTTATCTTTGCGGCGGTTATCAACGTACTTACGATTATCTTCACCTTCGTCATGGTGTGGAGGACGATGGACACCTCCCCGCTCACTGTACTTATCCCCGCAGTTGCCGCAGAGACCGCCACAGGTGGGTGGATCTCTCTGAGAGAAATTACGGCGTAAGTTTACTGAACGACTGTAAGTACGGACATGATATAAAAGATAATGTAATGAGGATATCCCTCTTAAGGGCGGGGACGCATCCGGACTATCTCCAGGATCAGGGAGAGCATACCTTTATCTATTCCCTGCTTCCGCATAAGGGAGACTTTGTAGAAGGAGAGGTTGTAAAAGAAGCTTTTGCGTTAAACGAGCCGATGCAGGCTGTGAAAGGGGAGAGTATTCTTGGGTATGACAGCTTCTTATCCTTCGATAATGAACAGGTGGAAGTAGACGCGGTTAAGAAGTCGGAGGACGGAAAATATATCGTGGTTCGTTTCCATGAATTTGCGGGCTCCAGGCAGGAAGTGGCATTGAAGCCCGGATTTACCTGGCAGGCATGGGCGCAGTGCGATCTGAGAGAACGTCCGGTGACGGAATTTGTGCGGGATGAGATTCGTATGGATCTCCATGCATATGAAATAAAGACAATATTGATAGAAGTGTAGATGCTGTACTGGTACATCATTGTATAATCATATGAGGAAGGAGTTCCCGGGATGGAAGAATTATTTCATATTGAAAAAGTGTTAGGGTTTTGTGATAAGGTGTGGTATTTTTTCACTGTAAATCTGCTGTTTGTCATTTCAAATTTTCCGATATTGTTATTCCTTTTATTTATCGGTGCGGGACAGATCCGGGAATGCCTTCCGTTGTTCTTATTGTGTCTGGTTCCGATGGCTCCGGCGTTATCCGCAGTGATGTACACGATGAATCGTTTGATCCACGGAACGGAAGGAAAGGCGGTTAAGGATTATAAAAAGGGTTATTGTTCTGATTTTTTACAGAAAGTAGGGCTTGGCGCGGGACAGATGCTCGTAATCATCATGTGCTGGACAAATATTGAATTTTTTACATTGCAGGTGAGGATATTTCCGTTTACAATTATATTTATGATATTATTTGCCGTGGCAGTCCTTGTTACGCCGAATCTCTATATGCTTGCAAGCCGTTATGAGATGAAAAATGTACAGATAGCCAGGACTGCGGTTACTCTTTTGATCGCGAAGCCGGTGTCTGCGCTGGGGAACATTGTGGCGCTCGGCGTCGTCCTTGCGGCGTTTGAGATATCGGCAGGAACGACGGTGCTTTTTATGGGAAGCGTCTATGGATTTCTTGTGATGTTTATGAATCAGAGTGTTCTGCGGAAGTTAGAAAGCAGATAAATAGCAGGATCAGAGGGAATGTGGAAGAAACGCCGCATTTCCTCTTTGTGTCGTTATATAATATGCACAGTCTGCAGGAGGGAGCATGAAATGGATATCAAGGGACCAAAACAATTATATAATAAATTATTGTTCATTTATACATTTATCCTGGTTTGTGTCATATCAGTAATGGTTACTTATTTTTACACCAGTACGAAGAACCGCTTTTTAGAACAGAATCTGAATTATACAGAGATGATGAATGAGACGGCGGCCTCCTATCTGGAGGATTCTTCTGATATAGCGGAATATATTCATGAAGATTTATACAAGTCTGATATGGAATTAATGGACGTGCTGCATTACATGACGGACGAGCCTTCGGACTATCTGCGATATCGTCTTGATATCTACAGCGAGAACAAGATCAGCGAATACAAGGGAATCGACAAGTTTTTTATTGACGCGTTTCAGGCATACGGCAGCCTGAATCATATCACGTTATACAGCTATACGCGGGATGAGACTACAGAATATACGAGGGACGGAAAAAGCTACAGGAGGAAGGGGGACGCGGATTTTAAAAGGATGCTTGAAGAAAGCGACCTGGTGGGAGAGGACTGCTTTTCTTATCTGAAAGAGATACGAGATCCGTCAACGATGCAGGTAAAGGGCTGCATGCTCCTGGGATTCAGGAGTAAAAGGTTCGAGGGGATTCAGCAGTATTACTCCCGGGCGGAATTGTTCGTATATAACGAGGCGGGAACGGTCGTGTTCGATTCTACGCAAGGGCACGATATTTCCGAGATTATTGAGGCAAAAGACAGAGGAGATCTGGAAAATGTCCTCGAAGCATACGTGGAGCAGACCACGGACGGACAGTATCATGCCGTAAGCTATCTGGAGAAGAAGCGGGCGGCAAAGGTTCCGGTATCGATTATGATTATGATTCTGTCGGTGGGAATCGCCGTGATGATCCTGGGAGAGCTCTTTGTAAGATATTATCTGCAGAAGCTTGCAAAAAGGCTGAACCGGATATTAGACGGAATGACACAGGTTATGGACGGGGATTTGGACGTGAGGATTCCGGTAAATAAGAACGGTGATGAACTGGATGTTATTTCCAGATGCTTTAATGAGATGTGCGTCAATCTGGACGAGCATATCAAGAAGCGTTATCTTGCGGAGATCGAGCAGAAGAACGCGGAGATGTCGGCGCTTCAAAGTCAGATCAACCCCCACTTTTTATATAATACACTGGAGGCGGTTTCGGAGGGCAGGCGGCCGAAGGATGCTGTGATCCTGGAAGGTTACAGTGATGCGGCGCGCGCACAGGCGGCAGTACAG
>CAQNVT010000213.1 GCA_948844705.1 uncultured Dorea sp. | reverse complement strand
TGCGTGTTCTTGGGCAGCTTTCGGTTTGCGGCCACGGCGCTTTTTCGCCGGAATTCCTGTTATTTGTTCGTTCGGCGCAGCAGGGCTTTATGGACTTTCAGAAAGCACTTCGCAAGGACTATCAGAACCGTGTCTTAAGCATCTCAAGCGCGATCACGGTTCCCGCACAGCGTATCGCCAAGAGAGCCACTCTTGATAACAATGCGGAATATATTAACCGCCATTTTAAAAATGTCGCACGGAATCTGGAGAAGGTTTTTTCTGAAAATGCAATGCCGGCCTTTGAGGAAGCCGCAAATATCATTATCTCGGCCAAGAGAAAATACATTCTTGCTACCCGGGGCAATGCCTGTCTTGGCGACTATTTTCTTCTTTACTTAAAGCATATGGTGCCGAACGTGGAAACTGTCACCTCTGCTTCTATCAGCCCTTTTGACCATATATGCAATATCAGCCGTGAGGACTGCCTGATCGCATTCAGCTTTCCGCGGTATTCTTCCCTTGACAGACTGACTGTGCAGATGGCGAAAGAGGCAGAGGCAAAAATTGTTGTCATTACAGATAAGCCCAGCGCCCTTCTCGCCGGGTATGCTTCCGCCATTCTCACCGTACCGGTAGACAGCAATACCTTTTTCAACTCTATGATCGCTCCTCAGTTTGTGGCGGAAGCCCTTTTAGACATGATCAGCCATAAGGTAAAGGGAATCGAAAAACGTTTAAGAAAAATCGACCGCTATCTGGATGAGCTCGGAAACTATTAGGAAAAATTTATGTAATACCTTAAAATAATCCCCGGCAGACTTTTATATAAATATCTGCCGGGGAATGTTTTATTTTCTATGCCTCATCGATCGCTTTCCCGATATCATGACGCATATATTTGTTATCAAATTTTACCCACTCTGCCGCCGCATAAGCATTCGCCCTTGCTTCCTTTAAGTCCTTTCCTTTTGCCGTAACGCCGAGCACACGTCCGCCGTTTGTCACGATGGCATCCTTATCGAATTTTGTTCCCGCGTGGAAGCAATAATAACCCTCATGCTTCTTAAACTCCTCAAGACCCGTGATCTTATATCCCTTCTCATATGCCACAGGGTATCCGTCGCTCGCAAGGACCACACATACGGCAGCATTATCCTCAAACTGAAGGTCGACCTGGTCAAGCGTCCCATCAATACATGCCTCCGCAACCTCTATGATATCATTCTTCATTCTGGGAAGAACAACCTGCGCCTCCGGATCTCCGAATCTGGCGTTATACTCCAGAACCTTAGGGCCTTCCTCCGTAAGCATCAGCCCGAAGAAAATAACTCCCTTAAAAGGCCTGCCCTCTGCTTTCATGGCATCCACCGTTGCCTGATAAATGTATTTATTGCAGAAATCCTCCACCTCTTTTGTATAGAACGGGCTTGGCGAGAAAGTACCCATTCCGCCGGTGTTAAGTCCCGTATCTCCGTCCCCGGCGCGCTTGTGATCCTGCGCCGAAGTCATGGTTCTGATCGTATTTCCGTCCACGAAAGAAAGCACGGATACCTCCCGGCCCGTCATGAATTCCTCAATGACCATCTCGTCGCCTGCAGAGCCGAATTTTTTGTCCTGCATAATGGTTTTCACGCCCTCTTTTGCCTCTTCGAGAGTATTGCAGATCAGCACACCCTTTCCGAGAGCCAGCCCGTCAGCCTTTAATACGATCGGAAACTTCGCCGTCTCAAGATAGGCAAGCGCTGCCTCCGGATCGGTAAAGTTCTCATAGGCTGCCGTAGGAATATGATACTTCTTCATCAGATCCTTGGAAAATGCCTTTGAGCCTTCCAGGATCGCCGCATTTTTCCTGGGACCAAAGGCCCGGATGCCTGCCGCCTCCAGTTCATCCACCAGTCCGCCTACCAGTGGATCATCCATGCCCACGATTACAAGATCAACAGCCTTTTCTTTCGCAAATGCAACAATCTTATCAAATTCCATCGCTCCGATCGGCGCACATTCGGCATATTCTGCAATTCCTGCATTTCCCGGTGTGCAGTAGATCTTATCTACTCTGTCGCTTTTTGACACGCAATATGCGATCGCATGCTCTCTTCCGCCGCTTCCTACAATCAATACCTTCATGATATTCCCTCCTGTTTTTTACTGTCTGCACATGACTAAATAAATTTCACGCGGTTATCCTCTACGGTAACTCTTCCGCCCGCGATCAGATCGATGGCCTTCGGAAGAATCCTCCACTCTGCCTGTTCCATCACACGCCGCTGAAGCACCTCCGGAGTATCTCCCTCTTCTACCTCTACCGCCTTCTGCAAGATGATCGGGCCGGTATCCGTCCCCTCGTCCACAAAATGCACGGTAGCGCCCGTCACCTTTACGCCGCGGGCAAGCGCCGCCTCATGGACCTTAAGTCCGTAATAGCCTGTACCGCAAAAGGACGGAATCAGCGACGGATGGATATTGATGATCCGGTTTCTGTATCTCTTTATCATAGCCGGAGGGATCACGACAAGGAATCCGGCCAGCACGATAAGGTCCGGCTTCATCCTGTCTACCTCCTCCAGAAATCTTTCATTAAACTCCTCCCGCGAAGAAAACATCTTCGGAGAGATGCATGCACTCGGAATATGATGCTCCTTCGCCCGGGTGAGGGCATAAGCGTTCTGGTTATTGCTTATAACTCCGGCAATCCTCGTATTCCCGATCGTCCCTGCCTCTACCCCGTCAATAACCGCCTGCAGGTTCGTCCCGCCTCCGGATACCAGTACAACGACATTTAACATAATGTGACTCCTTTTTCTCCTGTCTCAACATGTCCTACCACATACGGAGTATCCCCCGCCGCCCGGATCGCTTCCATAGCCTTTTCCACATCCTCCGGAGCCACGGCGACAATCATGCCAAGTCCCATGTTGTAGGTATTGTACATCGCATGCTCTTCTACATTTCCTTCCTTTGCAAGCTTGGTGAAGATCGGCGGAATCGGATAGCTGTCCTTCTTTACGACCGCGTGCATACCTTCTTTCAGCATTCTCGGAATATTCTCATAGAAGCCGCCACCCGTGATATGGCTGCAGGCCTTAACCGTAACGCCTGCCTTCTTCACGCTCTTAAGCGCTTTCACATAGATCCTGGTCGGTGCAAGAAGCGTCTCGCCCAACGTCGCCCCCAGATCTTCATGGTACGTCTCCAGAGATTCTCTGGTCATCTCAAACACCTTGCGCACAAGAGAAAATCCGTTGCTGTGCACTCCGGAGGAAGCCATGCCGATCAGCACGTCCCCATCCTTCAAATTCTCGCCTGTAATCATATCCTTTTTATCGCACACACCGACCGCAAAGCCTGCCAGATCGTAATCCTCCTCCGGCATAAGGCCCGGATGCTCCGCCGTCTCTCCACCGATCAGCGCCGCCTCTGCCTGGAGACACCCTTCCGCCACGCCGCTTACGATAGATGCGATCTTTTCCGGGTAATTCTTCCCGCATGCAATATAATCCAGGAAAAACAACGGCTCTCCTCCCGCACAGGCGATATCATTGACACACATGGCAACCGCATCGATACCGATCGTATCATGCTTGTCCATGATCATGGCCAGCTTCACCTTCGTTCCACAGCCGTCTGTGCCGGAAAGAAGCACCGGCTCCTCCATCTCTTTGATCTTCGCCAGGGAGAATGCTCCGGAAAATCCCCCTAAGCCTCCCAGCACCTCCGGGCGCATCGTCTTTTTCACATGCTCTTTCATAAGCTCTACGGCCTTGTAACCTGCTTCAATATCAACTCCTGATTTCTTGTAATCCATATGTATACTCTCCCTGCTCTTTATTTATCCTGTAAATATGCCTCGTAGCCAATCTCGTCAAGCTTTGCCGCCTTTGCCTGCACAGTCTCCTTCATCTCGGCCGTGTAAGCTTTTAATTTGTCAAGAAGCGCCGCATCCGATACGGCAAGAATCTTTGCCGCAAGAATCGCGGCATTCATACCGCCGTCGATGGCAACCGTCGCAACCGGAATTCCCGGCGGCATCTGTACGATAGAAAATAATGCGTCCTCTCCCGCCAGATTCTTTCCTGACATAGGTACTCCCACAACCGGCAACGGAAACAGCGCCGCACACATCCCCGGAAGATGCGCCGCCATACCGGCCCCTGCAATGATCACCTTCATTCCCTTTCCTTCCGCCGCTTTTGCCCACTCGAAAAATACATCCGGCTCCCGGTGTGCCGAGATGATCGTCATCTCATAATCGATTCCTAACTTCTCAAGCATAGCTGCCGCTTTACTCATGACCTTTAAGTCAGAGTCACTTCCCATCACAATTCCTACCTTTGGCATAATGTTCTTCCTTTCCTTATATTGATCTCATATAAAAATGTGAACGCCGGCGAACTCATCGCCATGCGTTCATCATACATTATCTCTGCATATTTTTCAACGGTTCATTTAAAATCTCTGTCCCCTCAAGCACAAAATGGCCGTCCGAAAGAAGAAGGATATCTTCTCCCTCCTTCGTCACAACAGTAATGCTTTTAAGCTCCTCGTAAGGAATCGTAATGTCTGTATGACAGTGGAAATATGCCTTAGAGACATCCTCCTTTCTTAAGACAGACACGGAGTTGTCCTTTGCAACGATCTCCTTCCCGTCAGGGTTATAGACCTTATTGTCCTCGCTCCAGCTGTAGCATGTATCGCCTACGGCGAAATGAGGGCCCATTTTCTCTGCGATGAGAATCGGCATTTTCTCCTCGATCTCATATTTTTTTGCCGCCACATAAGCCGTTGTATTCGTGCCGATCGCAAACTCTCCAAGAGGCAGCGTCGGATGCCTGTGCAGAATATTCTCACGGATATACGCCTTATTTTCAAGCTCTCTCTCAAAATTACCGCAGTTATAGTCTGCGATCATTCCGTTAGAAAACGTAATTTCCAGATCCTGGTACTGAAGCTCGTTTAAATACACCTTGCTGACATGGAGAACTCCGTTTGTCCCTTCCAACACCGGTGAGGTAAACACCTCGCCTGCCGGAATATTCACATCCGCCACACAGTTTTCGAAAATCGTCTCCTTCGACGGATTCTTTAATTTAAAAAGCCGTACCTTAAGATCCGTCCGATTTCCGTTTCCGCCGAGAATATGGACATACTCACCCTTATCCAGTGCGTCAATCAGTGTCTGCTGCACCCTTTCATAGGTCTTTGCATCCAGCGTATTGATTTTAATAATCTCGTCAAATATCTCCTCATACCGGTCTCCGATCTCCGGAACCGGATATGCAATGATGGTAAAACTTCTCTCGTCTCCCGGAATATAGGCGTTCGTAAGCTGTCCGGATCTGCTGTCGTAAAGAAGGGACAGCTCCGCCTGCTTTTCCGTCAGCTTCACCGTCTCATCTTTTTGTACGGGCGAAAACGGTTTCTCTCCGAACATCTCTATACACGCCGGACCTGCATGGCGCGCCGCTTTTTCCTTATACTGCTCAAAGGCAGTTTTCATCACCTCAAGCTTGCGCTCTACATACTGCTTATCAAGAAACAGCCCCTGGTCATCCTTGTGGTCATACTCGTACTGCTTATTGGGAACAGCGCCGTAAAAGCCTGTTCTTATATGCTGCCGCTTCGTGATCACACTGACAGACGAGCGGTAGATCACAGGCTCCAGGCCCATTTTTCTGAAATTCTCTATCGCCTTTTTTACCACCCTCTCAAACCCCAGGTTATATCGGATATTTACCGTAGATTTTCCGGACAGGTCTTTCCCTGTATTGACAAATCCGGTGCGGTAGCCTTCCGTATAAACGTCTGCCATTTTCTGGATCACATCCTCAGACAGAGAATTAAGATGCTCTGCGGTTTTTCTTTCATTTTCACTGATATACTCACCAAAATAATACAGGTAGCGAATATCCGAAAGCTCCGAAGTTTCTATCAGATCCGCAGCAAAGCTCTCCTCTTCATCCACCTGCTCCTTAACGCGGTCTGCGGCAAATACATCGCAGTAATCACTTGCATACCAGTAAACCGTCTCCTTAATATGCGTAAGCTCCGGATGCTCTTCCTCCTCAAACTGGTGATAGATCTGCACCAGAAGCTCGAAAAGGATATCCAGGTATTCTGTATTTTTCTCGAAGGCATATACAATCGCTCCCCGAAGCTCTGTATAGAGAAAACTTAATATCTGCCCGTAGTCCTTTCCAAGACGTCCTGCGGCATACGAAGGATTCGCATAGCTTTTCTCATAATTTTCCGGAAGGATGTCAGCGTAAAGTCTCTGATTCCACGCCTCAAGCTCTGAAAGCGGAAGCATCTGGTATGCTCCACTTCTGATAAGGTTCCTTAACTCATCTATCATTCCGACAAAATCCGACATTTTCCAAAAGTAATCCCGATACTCCTCCTCTGTCAGCCGTTCGCTTTTTATTTCCCTGATCCGCTCTGTCACAAGCTCATATCTTTCCTCTATCATTCTAAATCAGCCCCCTTAAAAATATTGCCGCCATTCCGGTCAGAACAATCCCGCAAATGCCTGCTCCCACCTTGCAGGTTATGTAATTTTTATCTCTCTCTTTAAAGCCCCGTATCCCAAGATTTAAACCTATTCCCGAAAGCACTGCCGTCAGAATGCCTACGATTCCCATATATGCGCCGATCTCGCCTTTGGACGCAAATGAAATGCTGACCATAAAAAACAAAAGCAGCACGACCAGTCCGGCCAGCACACAGGACTGTATCCCTTTTCTCGCATGCTTTAAGGGCTTTTGTCCGTATTTTGTCCGTATCAGCTTTCTGCGGCGCCTTTCTCTTTCCTTCGCCGCCTTAAGAGCCTTCGCTCCGTCTTCATCGTCTCTTCTTCCTTTTATAAACATGTCGTCTCCTTATCAGCACACATATCATAAATACAATATGCCCCGCAATTCCTCCGATTGTATTAAGCAGAAGGTCATCCACATCAAAACAGCCCACTTTGGACACAAGCTGAAAGCTCTCCACACCCAGGCTTAAAAGAAAGCTCCAGAGCAGAGTAGCAAAAAAACTCCTGTATCTGCTTGCCATCGGCAGAAAAAAACCAAATGGCATAAATATCAGCACATTTCCGAATAGATTTGTGAACATTGCAAATAACCCGACCTGATTACGGTACTCCCAGAATCTTTTTATCTCTTTAAACAGAACAAAATTATAATGGTAATCCTCCATTCCGGTTATCGTTCTTCCGTACCAGTCAGAAAATATAAGAAAATATATAATGAATCCGATATACAGGATGAAACAAATCTTCCCGAATATTCGGATTCTTCTTCTGCTCTTTGCATTCAAAAATACAGCATCCCTTTCAATACCGAGCCTAGAATGTAAGCCCTTTTTTGTCCTTTAATAATCTGGCTCCGCTGATAATTGCAATAATTCCGGCTGAAACACCTGTCACGATCATAACGATCCCGATGGCAATCCCCGACGCCCCTGCAAAACTCATTGATTTATATGCTTTTTCATTCATAGACAGTCTCCTCCATTATTATTTCACACCATACTGTTCATAGTATGCATCAATTGCGGCTTTTAATGTGTCGTCTATCCTTACTTTTCCCTGACATTCTCTGTTATAGAGATATTCTACGACCT
>CAQNVT010000212.1 GCA_948844705.1 uncultured Dorea sp. | reverse complement strand
CGAGCAGAGCTCCACTGCTCGTCATGATATCTTGAAGGTTCATAGCTTACTCACCTGCCATACGCCGAACGGCGCCGTGTCGTCTGCCTTCACATAAAGGAAATAAATATGCAGCACGCCCTCGATCCGGATGCCGCCCTCCTCCGGCTCGGTATGCTCGGTCTGGATCCTCGCGCTGCTGTGGCAGACCTGCAGAATACTGTCTTTGATCTCGGGGAGAGACAGCCGCTCCGACACCTTACATTTGGAATGGTTCTGCATAAGAAGGCGCTCTGCCTCCTGCTCCTGAATCTTCGGGACGCATTCGCAGGTAAGAGAATACATATCCTCCAGGATGTCTGCCGTCTCCTCCTCAAACACAAGGATCTTTGCTTCAAGCGTCGCCTCTACGCCGAGAAGCCGAAGCTCCCCGTCCTCATCCATCCTGGCCTCGATATTGACATCCGTAAGCGCGGGGTAAATATGGTGGTACATATGGTCTCCCGCTCCCAGACATTCCATACGTCCCTCGTACGGGATCGTCTGCTCCACCCAATCTGTTTTTCCGTCCAATGACTCATAGAGACAGAAAACCAGAAGCTCTCCGTTAAGAAGCAGCTCCTCGCCGGAGAGCCTCGTATCAAGCTTGCGGCTTACCGCCTCCGTCCACAGGAGATTACCGATGCTTTCCTTGGTACCGCCGATGGAGGTCTCCTCCTTGATGCGGTAGGTGTCTTTTTTGATCGACAGAAGCTTCAGGATCTGTTCCTGCCTGTATTTCTTATAGAGAGGAAAGTCCGTCTCTATATCGGAGGTGAGGGACAGGGTCTCTCTTCGCTCCATGCAGATCTGAAGCTCGCAGAGTGCCTTGATATTCAGCTTTCTGGAATGGATCATAGTGACCGTAACGTCTGTCTGCACCGCTTTAAGGAACGGGTTGCCTTCTTTTGTGTCCTCCATATAGACCATTTCCTCGAAGGGAAGCCTGCCCTCCAGAGTGCCGAGCCTGAGCTCCTCTTCCTCCGCAACGTACAGCACCTTGAAGACAAGCTTGCCGGTTACCCGTATGTAATTTTCCACTGCCTTTATGTCCTCGATGAGAAGGCTCCCCTCACCAAGAATCACATTTTTCACATCGTTTTTTGTATCCGGCACATTGTAATCGTCGTCAATGTAAAACTGATCTGTTGTCACCTTCCCCTGCCGGTATACGTCCATATCTCTTTTTTCACACTCCATGCTACCGCTCCTCCTTTACTCAAATATGACGTCCTTATCGATATATTCCATCTTCACTACTACATAGGGGTATGTACTCTCTTCTACGATCTCTTCATCCTTAGGCGGTCCGATCAGATTGGTCTTAAGCCTTACAAGATCCTCCGTCTCATAGCATTTGGCCACCTCCACGCTGTAGCCGCTGGTATCTCTTTCTCCATATCCATAAGCAAGATAAAGGTATCCTTTATCCGCGTAAGTAAGCTGAAATCCCTCCTTTTCATTTTCTGCTATTGCATCCGTAAGCTCTTCGGGAATCTCTGCCGGACTTACGACCGTGAATTCGATATCCCTTAGCTTATCCATATGATCCCTGCCTGCCAAGCAGGCCTGAAGGAGCAGGGACGCAAGCAGGACTGATATTATATATACAGCCTTTTTTCTCATAGGGTCCCCTTATCCACATTCTTATTAACATCATACACAACACCTCTAGGAAAAATTCCAAAAATGTTGTATACTTGAAAGAAATGCTGTGATTTCCAAGGAGACTATGAAATATGAACCAACACGAAAGACTTTCCGGGGTGCTTCTTCATCCCACCTCTCTTCCTTCTCCGTACGGGATCGGAGATCTTGGCAGGGAGGCCTATGCATTTGTGGATTTTCTTAAGGAGGCCGGGCAGCGCCTGTGGCAGATTCTTCCGCTTACGCATACCGGATACGGGGATTCTCCCTATCAAAGCTTCTCCGCATTTGCGGGACAGCCGCTTTTAATCAGTCCGGAGCATCTTATTGAAATGGGATTTTTGTATAAGGATGAGCTTGACGGCTGTCCGGAATCTGATCTCACGCACATCGACTACGGCGCGGTCATTCCATGGAAGGAAAAAATTCTTTCCCAGGCCTTTCGCCGTTTCTGCGAAAAAAGGGAGCATGACCGGGAGCTTCATCATTCTTTTCAGACCTTCTGTCAGGAGCAGCGTCACTGGCTCTTTGATTATGCGCTTTTTATGGCGTGCAAAAAGGCAAACGGCGGTGTGAGCTGGCTTGAATGGGAGGAAAAGTACCGGCAGTATCCGCTCGATGTGGAAGTGATTGACGCGGTGGAGGACGCGCTCCGCCCCTTTGAAAAGACGGTGCAGCGCAATTTCCGGCAGTTTTTGACCGTCATGCTCGACCGGTTCCTGACCGGGCACTATATCGGGCAGAGAT
>CAQNVT010000211.1 GCA_948844705.1 uncultured Dorea sp. | reverse complement strand
GCAGTTATGGGAAAAGATGAGTATTGCGAAAAGGATTGCTTCCGATGATATCAATAAAGAAGCAAAAACACAGACCGGTATCAAAACTTATAAGGATGCTGTGAACAGGATATTAAATGTGCCGGTAGATAATTATAATTATGAATATTTCAGGAGATTATTATGACAAATGAACAATTGAATATTATACTTCCCCTGCCAGAGGGGAAAAAGCGGGCCGTAACGGCCGGCAGTGTATGTCTTATGCTTTCTGTGGCTATGCTTGGTACAGGCTTTTTTGTGATACAGGGACCTATTCTCGAAGAAATGGGAGCCTCTGGTTATTATTCGCTTTTGACGATCTTTGCGTCCCTGGGGCTTTCCATTATGACGCCGATCGGCGGCAAGCTTGGGGACTTGTTCGGAAGAAGGAACGTAGTCGTGATCTCGGGAATCTTGTGTGCAGTCTGTGCCGTGGGAATGGGAATGATCCGTTCGGTGCTTCCGTTTATTTTTCTAAGGCTCATACTGGGCGCGGCGCAGGGTGCTTTTACGGCAGCACCGTATATTCTGATGAGAGAAATTAATGAGGCGAAGGATGTACCCAGGGCGATGGGGTTTTTGGCAAGTGCCGTTGCGATCGGCGGATTTGGAGGAAGTATCCTTCTGGGAGCGATGGCGGACAGAGGGTTCCTTGGCGCAGCGATTATGATTCCGATCATACCGCTTATACCGGGGGTTGTATTGATTGGACTGAATCTTCCGAATAAAAAGACGGAAGGGAATGTGAAGATTGACGTAAAGGGGATTGTATGTCTGGCTGTTTTGCTGAGTGCATTTTGCCTGTCTATGAATTATGGAGCTATCCTGGGGTGGACGGATATTAAGATCATTTTGGGCTTTATTCTTACTGTATTCTCTCTGGCAGTATTTATAAAAATAGAGGGGAGGGTAGGAAAAACTGCGGTGGTTCCTATGCATTTATTTAAAAACAGGCAGTATACCGTGCTTTTATTTGTCGGCTTTGCATGCTACTTTTATCAGACGGCAATGAATGCTTATGCGCCGCTTGCAGTACAGAAGGTGCTCGGCGCTTCTGCGGCGGCTTCAGGCTCCCTGCAGCTTCCGCGTACGATTCTTACAATGATACTGCCGACATTTTTCGGTGTATGGGTAGGGAAAAAGAAGCAGAATTACTGGATCGCTATGGCATTTGCAACAGGAATCGTGGCGGCGGCATTTATTCCGCTCGGGTTTACGACCACAGCTACATCCATTCTTGTCTATTTTGTTGCGATCGCCGCGACAGGAATAGCGGAAGGGTTCCGTTCCGTGGCAGTAACCCCGGCGGCACAGGCAACGCTCGCGCCGGAGGATCTGGGAATCGGCTCGTCGCTTACGACATTCGTAAATTCCCTTGCCGGGCTGGTGGCTTCGGCAGTGTTCGGTGTGATTTACGGCATGAATGCCGATTCCGTGCAAAGAGGAGTGAATCAGATTTTCTTATTTACGGTTGCGGTATCGGCGGCAGGATTGCTGGTGGTGCTTTTGGTTGTGAGAAAATCTGAATCTGAATCTGGGACGTAGTAAAATTAATTTTACTACGTCCCAGATTGAAAAAACCCTGTCCCTTTTTGAATATTATAACGTCTGGATAAACTTCATAAAAGCTTCCCGGCCTGCCGGTGTGCATTTATACACACCGGCATCTTCAAGTACGTGAACGAATACTTCGCCGACTTCTTTTTTCAGAATATCCATTATATTTTCTTTCGTAATGCTGTCATATTTTGGAAGGAATTCGTCTACCCAGTCTGCGTGCTTTTCGATATCGGAATTGCTTCTTATCTCTTTCTTTTCTGTGATATACTCTGCCAGAAGCTCGAGCTCTCCTTTTAAGCGGGACGGAAGTACTGCAAGGCCCATGACTTCGATCAATCCGATATTTTCCTTTTTAATATGATGATACTGTGCATGCGGATGATAAACGCCCAGTGGATGCTCGTCTGTCGTGATGTTGTTTCTGAGAGTCAGGTCAAGCTCGTAGGTATCGCCGGTCTTTCTTGCGATCGGAGTGATGGTGTTGTGCGGCTCTCCGTTCGTCTCAGCGAAGATAAATGCATCCTCGTCCGTATAGGAACGCCAGTTTTTCAGTACATGTTCTGCAAGGTCGATGAGCCGTTTTTCGTCCTTATGGCGGATACGGAGTACGGAAAGAGGCCATTTTACGATGCCCGCTTCCACATCCTCATAGCCAGGGATAGTTACCGGCTGTTCGATCGGGGCCTTTGCCATGGCGAAGGTGTAATGTCCGCCCTGGAAATGGTCATGGCTTAAGATGGAGCCCCCTACGATCGGAAGGTCCGCGTTGGAGCCGAGGAAATAATGCGGAAAGAGCTTTACGAAATCAAACAGCTTCGTAAATGCCGCCCGGTCTATTTTCATAGGCGTATGCTGTCCGTTAAAGACGATACAGTGCTCATTGTAATATACATAAGGGGAATACTGGAAGCCCCATGCACTGTCATTGATCGTGACCGGAATAATGCGGTGGTTTTCTCTGGCCGGATGGTTTACGCGGCCCGCATAGCCTTCATTTTCCATACACAGCAGACATTTCGGGTATCCGCTTGCCTTTGCGTTTTTAGCGGCGGCGATTGCTTTCGGATCTTTCTCCGGCTTGGATAGATTTACCGTAATGTCAATCTCGCCGTAAGGGGAATCAACCTTCCATTTCATATCCTTTTTTACGCGGTAGCGGCGGATATAGTCGCTGTCCTGGCTGAATTTATAATAATAGCCGGTGGCGTCCTCCGGTGACTTCTCATAGCGGCGGGCAAATTCAGCCTGCACCTGCGCCGGTCTCGGCATCAGGCAGTTCATAAGCTTCGTGTCAAATAAATCGCGGTATACAACGCTGTCCTGAATAAGCTCCCGCTTTACTGCCTCATCCAGCAGATTTTTAAGAATCGTCTCCAGCTCTTCTGTCACGGAGGAAGTGTCGATACAAGTATCCTCATAATTGTCCTCCTGGAATATTTCCAGAAGAAGATTGGTAGTGTAAATGCGTTCCGACTCCGGAGTGAGTCCGGTCTGAATACCGTATTCTACTAATTTCTTTATATTTTCGTATAGCATAATATTTCCCCTCCTTAATCTAACCTTCTGGCGCCTTCGCCGATATTTACAACATAGAATTCAGCCTCATGACCGACTTTATCGAGATATGCTTCGCCGATTTCTTTTACAAATGTGTCCACGGCCTCATTTTTTACGATGCTGACGGTACATCCGCCGAAGCCGCCGCCGGTGATGCGCGAGCCGATCACGCCGTCGGTCTTCCATGCCAGATCTACAAGAATATCAATTTCCTCACAGGAAACCTCATAGTCGTCTCGTAAGGAGGTATGGGAAGCATTCATGAGCTTTCCGAATAAAGCAATGTCATTTGCCTTCAATGCCTCCACGGCCCGGATCGCCCGCTGGTTTTCATATACGGCATGGCCGG
>CAQNVT010000210.1 GCA_948844705.1 uncultured Dorea sp. | reverse complement strand
TGTGGCTCTTAATGTGAGCGGCATTGTCACCGACGAAGCCAATGACCCGATCGTTGGGGCTTCAGTGATATGCAAGGGGACATCTGTGGGGCACAAGATCGTATAGTCCTTTCGCATCTCTTGGGTAAAGGAAACCTTGGTGATCGCGGAGGAACGCACCTCTCTGGACTCCTTTCTCTGCTCTCTTACGCGGATCGCCGCAAGAAGGGAGCGCACACGGATCCTGGCGGCGCCTAAGTTATTGACCTCGTCGATCTTAAGGGATGTATAGATCTTGTCTGATCCGGTAAGGATATCGGCTACCTGGTCGGTAGTGACGGCATCCAGTCCGCAGCCGAAGGAATTAAGCTGTATCAGATCCAGATTATCTTTTGTCTTCACGTAATTTGCCGCCGCATAGAGACGGGAATGGTACATCCACTGGTCCATGACATTTAACGGACGCTCCACCGGATGCAGGTGGGAGACGGAGTCCTCCGTCAGCACGGCGATATTGTAGGAGTTGATAAGCTCCGGAATACCGTGGTTTACCTCCGGATCGATATGATAGGGGCGTCCGGCAAGAACGATTCCCCGGTTTCCGGTTCTGTCCAGATATTCGATCGTCTCCTCACCTTTTCGGCGCATGTCCTCGCGGCACTGGTTAAGCTCCGTCCATGCGGTATGGACGGCGGATCTGATCTCTTCGGCCGAGAGGGAAAATTTATCCGCAAGCTCCTCGGTCAGGCGGTAGGAGATGGTCTCTTCGCTTTTCAGAGAGAGGAACGGATGGATAAAATCCACCTCTCCGTGTATGATCGCATCAATATTATTTTTGATATTCTCCGGGTAGGAGGTTACGATCGGGCAGTTATAATGGTTGTTAGCATCCTCGAATTCATTTCTTTCATAAGGAATACTCGGATAGAAAATGTGCCTGATTCCTTTGTTAATGAGCCACTGTACATGCCCGTGCGCAAGCTTTGCCGGATAGCATTCGGACTCGCTTGGGATACTTTCAATGCCGTACTCGTAGATATTTCTCGTAGATGCGGGAGAAAGGACGACACGGAAGCCCAGGGTATGGAAGAAGGTAAACCAGAACGGGTAGTTCTCATACATATTAAGCACCCGCGGAATACCGATCGTTCCCCGCTTTGCCTGTTCCTCGTCCAGAGGCTCGTAGTCAAAATAACGCTTCAGCTTATATTCAAAAAGGTTCGGCAGGTGATTCTGTGCCTTTTCTTTTCCAAGTCCCCGTTCGCAGCGGTTTCCGGTAATGAATTTGCGTCCGCCGCTGAAATGGTTGACGGTAAGTCGGCAGTTGTTGGTACAGCCCCTGCATTTGGTCATGGTAGTAGAGTATTCCAGCGCCTCAATATCCTCGATGGAGAGCATAGTCGTCCCCTCGCACTCCCGGTAGCGCTCTCTGGCGATAAGCGCCGCCCCGAAGGCGCCCATGATTCCGGCGATATCCGGACGGATCACCTCGCAGCCGGCAATTTTTTCAAAGCTTCTGAGGACTGCATTATTATAAAAGGTACCGCCCTGCACTACGATATGATTGCCAAGCTCTGAGGCATCGGACACCTTGATGACCTTAAAGAGGGCATTTTTAATTACGGAATAGGCTAAGCCGGCGGAAATATCGGCCACCTCTGCCCCTTCCTTTTGTGCCTGCTTTACCTTGGAATTCATGAATACCGTACAGCGTGTGCCCAGATCGATCGGATGGCCGGCAAAGATCGCTTCATGCGCAAAGTCCTCCACGGAGTAATTTAAGGATTTGGCAAAGGTTTCGATAAAGGAGCCGCAGCCGGAGGAGCATGCCTCATTGAGCTGCACGCTGTCTACGGTCTGGTTTTTTATCTTGATGCATTTCATGTCCTGCCCGCCGATATCCAGGATGCAGTCTACCTCCGGTTCAAAGAAGGAAGCGGCGTAGTAGTGAGATACGGTTTCAACCTCGCCCTCATCCAACAGAAGCGCAGCCTTGATGAGCGCCTCCCCGTATCCGGTGGAGCAGGAGTGAACGATATCCACCCCTTCCGGAAGCTGGCTGTAAATATCCTTGACGGCGCGTATGGTAGTACCCAGAGGGTCTCCCTCGTTATTCTGGTAGAAGGAATAGAGAAGCGTTCCGTCCTCCCCCACAAGCGCGGCTTTCGTGGTCGTAGAGCCGGCGTCAATGCCAAGGAAGGCTTTCCCGGTATAGGAGGCAAGGTCCTTAAAGGGCACCTGATGCTTCGCATGGCGGTTCTTAAACGCATGATACTCGGCCTCTGTAGCAAACAGAGGCTCCATGCGGTCTACTTCAAAATCCATTTTTATTCTCTTATCAAGCCGGTTCTGCATTTCGCGGAGAGGAACGGACAGCTCCTTTTTTGAATTCAGCGCGGAACCGATTGCGGCAAACAGGTGAGAGTGGTTCGGAGCGATCGTATGCTCCTTGTCAAGTTTTAAGGTGCGGACAAAGGCCTCCTTAAGCTCGGAGAGGAAATGAAGCGGTCCTCCGAGAAATGCAACATGGCCGCGGATCGGCTTGCCGCAGGCAAGCCCGCTTATGGTCTGGTTGACAACGGCCTGGAAGATGGAAGCCGCCAGGTCCTCCCTGGCCGCGCCGTCATTAATAAGGGGCTGTATGTCAGTCTTTGCAAATACACCGCATCTTGCGGCGATCGGATACAGAGCCTTATAATTTTTCGCGTATTCGTTAAGCCCGGAGGCGTCTGTCTGGAGAAGCGATGCCATCTGGTCGATAAATGAGCCGGTGCCGCCGGCGCACACGCCGTTCATACGTTGCTCTACATTGCCGCCTTCAAAATAGATGATCTTTGCGTCCTCGCCGCCAAGCTCGATAGCGACATCCGTCTGAGGCGCATAATCCTGCAGCGCCGTTGATACGGCGATCACCTCCTGCGCAAACGGGACACCGAGATGCCTACGATGATTTTTCCGAGTACATTTAACTCCGGTGTAACTCCCATACTTAAGCCCACAGTAGACAAGGCTGAGATAACTTCAAAAAGAATTTGATCGACACGAAATCTTGGGTTCGTCAAAAGGAGGATAAATGTTGCAATAACCATCATAAAGAAATAGAGAAAGACGGGAAGGAGCGGGAGGTTAAGGATGCAAAACGCGTTTTGCGGGAAAGATTTTGATTATTTGTTATATCAACCGGGGAATTATTCTCCCGAAACAAAATATCCTCTGATTGTATTTCTTCACGGTTCGGG
>CAQNVT010000209.1 GCA_948844705.1 uncultured Dorea sp. | reverse complement strand
GCTCTTCCGATCTACGGCGCATCAGACGTTGGAGGATGCCAAGGAGGGGGTAAAGGGTTCTGGCCGGTCCATCGAGGCATATTCCATGTACGAGGAATTAAGCAAATGCAGGCATCTGTTTACCAGGTACGGGGGGCACCGTCTTGCGGCCGGGATCTCGCTTTCTCCGGAAAATGTAGATGAGCTCCGGAGACTTCTGAATGAGAACTGCACCCTAAGTGAAGAGGATCTGACCGAGAAGGTGGTTATCGATATGGAGCTTCCGTTTTCCGGCGTGACGGAGGAATTTATAGAGGAGCTGTCCCTTTTGGAGCCCTTTGGAAAAGGGAATACAAAGCCGGTTTTTGCCGGACGGGACATTTCGTTTTCTGACATACATATTATAGGAAAAAACAGGAACACACTGAAGGCGAGGGTCACGGATCATACAGGCGTGAGTCTTGAGGCGCTTTATTTCGGGGATGTCCTTAGCTTTCAGAGGACGCTGGAGGAAAAGAATAATCGGGTGTCGGTCACCTATTATCCCGGAGTCAATGAGTATATGGGCAGACGGAATGTTCAGGTTATAATTACGCATTATAAGTAGAAATGTTTGAAAAACTGCGAAAGTAATGGTATACTTAGGTGTATATTTTATGATAAACAGGACGGAGAGTGGATAAAATGAAAAAGATAGAAGAATACGTAAGAAGCATTCCGGATTTTCCGGAGCCGGGAATTATATTCAGAGATGTTACAAGTGTCCTGCAGGATGCGGACGGACTGGAGCTTTCGATCAATCTTATGAAGGAAAAGCTTGACGGGGTAGAATTTGACGTAGTTGTGGGACCGGAGTCCAGAGGCTTTATTTTCGGCGTTCCGATCGCGTACAGCCTTCACAAGCCGTTTATTCCGATCCGCAAGAAGGGGAAGCTTCCGTGTGAAACCGTCTCCGTAGAGTATGCGCTGGAGTACGGGACCGCGGAGCTCGAGATGCATAAGGATGCGATCAGGCCGGGCCAGAGAGTGGTTATTATTGATGACCTGATGGCAACCGGAGGAACAAATGAGGCGATGATAAAGCTGGTTGAAAAGCTCGGCGGAAAAGTGGTAAAGGCAGTGTTTCTTATGGAGCTTGCCGGATTAAAGGGAAGAGAAAGGCTTAGCGGCTATGACATTGACTCTGTGATCGTATATCCGGGGAAATAATTGTGAAGGACAGGGAGAGAATATTAGAAGGGAGGAGGCAATAATATGTCAGATAAGATTACAACCTATGAGTCTCTGGATGACAGAATCGCACCGGAGGCGCTTACTTCAGATCTTGGGAAAGGGCTTGAAATCGTAGACGGCCATGCGGTAAAGGCGCCGGGTGATTATGAGAGCCCGGATAAGCTCTATGACATGTTAATTGCCCGCATCAGGAAATATCATCCTTCTACGGATGTAAGCAAGATCAGGAAGGCGTATGAGCTTGCAAACGAGGCCCACGGCAAGCAGTTCCGCAAATCAGGAGAGCCTTATATCATACATCCTTTATGGGTGTCGATCATTCTTGCGGACCTGGAGATGGATAAGGAAACGATTATTGCGGCGATGCTTCACGATGTGGTGGAGGATACGGATATCAGCGAGGAAGAGATCAGCGCTCAGTTCGGAGCGGAGGTCGCTCTGCTTGTAGACGGGGTTACGAAGCTGGGAAGACTTTCTTACTCTTCGGATAAGCTGGAGGTACAGGCGGAAAACCTGAGAAAGATGTTCCTTGCCATGGCGAAGGATATCCGCGTGATCATCATTAAGCTGGCGGACCGTCTTCACAACATGCGTACGCTTCAGTTTATGACGCCGGCAAAGCAGAAAGAAAAGGCGAAGGAGACGATGGATATCTATGCTCCGATCGCGCAGAGGCTTGGTATATCCAGGATCAAGACGGAGCTTGATGATCTTGCGCTTAAGTATTCTCAGCCGGAGGTCTTTTTTGATCTGGTAGATCAGATCAATACGAGAAAAACAGAACGGGAGGAGTTTGTACAGCAGATCGTTGAGGAGGTATCTGCGCATTTGGAGAATGCGAAGATCAAAGGGGACGTAAGCGGGCGTGTCAAGCATTTCTTCAGCATATATAAAAAGATGGTGAACCAGGATAAGACGGTGGATCAGATCTACGATCTGTTTGCTGTCCGTATTATTGTGGATTCCGTAAAGGACTGCTATGCGGCGCTTGGCGTGATCCATGAAATGTATACGCCGATTCCGGGGCGCTTTAAGGATTATATCGCGATGCCGAAGCCAAATATGTACCAGTCGCTTCATACGACGCTTATGAGCTCCGTAGGCCAGCCTTTTGAGATACAGATCCGGACTCAGGAGATGCATAAGACGGCGGAATACGGTATTGCCGCCCATTGGAAATATAAAGAGACCGGAGACAGTAAGAAAAGTGTTGCAACACAGGAAGAGGAAAAATTAAGCTGGCTCAGGCAGATTCTGGAATGGCAGCAGGATATGTCTGATAACCGGGAATTTTTGAACCTGATCAAGGGAGATCTTGATCTTTTTGCGGAGGATGTATACTGCTTTACTCCGCAGGGTGATGTGAAGAATCTGCCCAATGGTTCGACACCGATTGATTTTGCTTATGCGATCCACAGCGCCGTGGGAAATAAGATGGTAGGCGCACGGGTAAACGGAAGACTTGTTCCGATCGATTATAAGATTCAGAACGGCGACCGCATCGAGATCCTGACCTCCCAGAATTCCAGAGGCCCCAGCCGCGACTGGCTGAATGTCGTTAAAAGCACTCAGGCAAAAAATAAGATCAATCAGTGGTTTAAAAAGGAATTCAAGGAAGACAATATTGTCAAAGGGAAAGAGATGATCATTTCCTACTGCAGGACAAAGTCAATCAATCCCTCTGACATCATGCAGCCTAAATACCAGGAGGTCGTACAGAAAAAGTATGGTTTTAAGGACTGGGATTCCGTGCTGGCGGCAATCGGCCACGGCGGATTGAAGGAAGGCCAGGTCGTAAACCGCCTTGTAGAGGAATATGCAAGGGAGCATAAGCAGGAGATCACCGATGAGGTAGTGCTTGAGAAGGTGGCCGAGGCCGCACGCAATAAGGTGCATATCGCCAAATCGAAAAGCGGTATCGTCGTAAAGGGGATTGATGATATGGCGGTTCGTTTCTCCAGGTGCTGCAATCCGGTTCCCGGAGATGAGATTGTCGGATTCGTGACGAGAGGCCGTGGTATGACGATCCACAGGACGGACTGTGTAAATATGATCCATCTTACGGAAGCAGAGCGTGCAAGACTTATTGATGTAGAGTGGGAAAGCAATGTGGCGGAAAAAGCAGAGGGGCAGTATCTGTCGGAGATCAAGATGTACGCCAATGACAGAAAAGGGCTTCTTATGGAGGTTTCCAAAATCTTTACGGAGGCCGGCGTGGATGTGAAATCTATGAATATTCGCACAAATAAGCAGGGTAAAGCTACGATCGAGACGGGATTTATCGTACACGGGCGAGATGAGCTGTCAAAGGTGATCGGCAAGCTGCGTCAGATCGATGATATATTGGATATCGAGAGAACAACAGGTTAAGAAGGAGTCTGGAGGATATGAAGGTTGAAAAATTTTCCGTAGGAATACTGGGAACGAACTGCTATCTGGCGGTAAATGAGGAGACGAAGGAGACGGTCATTATCGATCCGGGAGCCTGTCCGAAGAAGCTGATGTCCCATATTAAGGAAGAAGGCTATAAGCCTGCGGCGATACTTCTCACGCACGGGCATTTTGATCATATTATGGGGATTGACGGGTTTTTAGAGGAATTTTCTATACCGGTCTATGTACACGAGGATGACAGGAATGCTATGAATGACGCTCGTCTGAATCAGTCGAGGACATATACGTCCGGCTATACGTTTTCTGATGCCGATTATGTAAAGGACGGAGAAACGCTTGTGCTGGCGGGAATCACTTTCGAGGTCATTCATACGCCGGGGCATACGATGGGCTGCTGCTGCTATTATGTGCCGTCCGAGAATGTCCTGTTCAGCGGGGACACGCTGTTCCAGAACTCTGTGGGGAGAACGGATTTTGAAAACAGCAGTGCATCCGATCTGGTCCGTTCGGTCAGGGAAAGGCTGTTTGTGCTTCCCGACGAGACGCATGTATACCCGGGACATTCGGGAGAAACAATGATCGGGCATGAGAAGATGCATAATCCGTATGTTTAGAGCAGGGAGCAGCAGGAAATGATTCAGGTGATATGCAGTAAGGAAACATATATTTATAATGGATATCATATGGTGAAGGCTTTTTATCCGCTTGAGGAGGTTGTGTCCGGCACGGAGGAAAAAGCCTCTAATTATATCACGGTATATTTGGACGGCCACGAGCTTATTGCCGTGACAAAAGGACAGATACCGGAGGCATACAGGTATGACGGTAAAGAATTGAAATACCGGATCGACTGTCTTTTGTACCGGGCGTTGTCCGAGGTCACAAAGAAGACGCTTGCATGGGGGATCCTTATGGGAGTGCGGCCTACGAAGATTGCTATGGCGGAGCTCGAAGGCGGTGTATCGAGGGAGGATTTTACCGCCAGATTTCAGAGGGAGTTTTTTGCGTCCGGAGAAAAGGCAGAGCTCGCATGGCGGATCGCGGTGAGGGAGAAGGAGCTGCTTGACCGTCTGGATACAGAGAGAGGCTACAGCCTTTATATCGGAATCCCGTTTTGTCCGTCGGTATGCACATACTGCTCCTTCAGCTCGGGAGCGTTGTCCGACTGGAAGGATTCCGTGGAGGATTATCTGGATGCCTTATGTAAGGAGATTGAGGCGGTTTCACGTATGGCGGTAAAACGGCGGCTAAATACGATCTATATCGGCGGCGGTACGCCTACGACCTTGAACGCCGGGCAGCTTGAAAGGCTGCTGGCGGTTATAGACGAGAGGTTTTCCAGGGAGTATCTCCTGGAATATACGGTTGAGGCCGGCAGGCCGGACAGCATTACGGAGGAAAAGCTTGCGGTATTAAAGGCGCATGGCGTGACGCGGCTCTCTGTTAATCCTCAGAGCATGCAGCAAAAAACACTGGACATTATCGGAAGAAGGCACACTCCGGCGGATATTTGCGCGGCATATCATATGGCGAGAGACGCCGGATTTGATAACATTAACATGGATCTGATTGCAGGTCTTCCGAATGAGACGGCGGCGGATATGAGTGATACGCTTGCTCAGATCAAAGAGCTTGCACCGGACAGTCTGACCGTTCATTCCCTGGCAATCAAAAGAGCGGCAAGGATGGGACAGGCAGAGGCGAGAGGGGAGAAGAACTGTCTGGTATCGGAGGATATCGCGCAGATGATCTGTCTGGCGGCAGATGCGGCGGAGGAGATGGAGATGTCTCCATATTATTTGTACAGGCAGAAAAATATTGCCGGAAATTTTGAAAATGTGGGTTATGCAAAGGTTGACAAAGCCGGAATATACAATATACTTATAATGGAGGAAAAGCAGTCGATTATCGCCTGCGGGGCGGGAGCCTCCACGAAGCTTGTGTTTAAGGAACCGGTGGAGAATCCTGCAAATAAACGAAAGAAAACAAACCTCATACGGCTTGAAAATGTAAAGGCGATCGATGCTTACATAAGCCGTGTTGATGAGATGATAGAACGAAAGGGAGAATGGCTATGGCGTTAAAGAAGAAACCGGTTACGGGCATGAATGACATACTGCCCCGTGAGATGGAGATCAGGGACTATCTGATCGGGCTGATAAAAGAGACGTACAAAACCTACGGCTTTCAGTCTATGGAGACTCCGTGCGTGGAGCATATCGAGAATCTCTGCAGCAAGCAGGGGGGAGACAATGAAAAGCTGATCTTTAAGATTATGAAGCGCGGACAGAAGCTTCGGATCGACGAGGCGAAGGAGGAAAACGATCTGGCAGACAGCGGTCTTCGCTATGATCTTACCGTGCCTCTTGCGAGATATTATGCCAATCATGCAAATGAGCTGCCGTCCCCCTTTAAGGCGCTGCAGATCGGGAATGTATGGCGGGCGGACCGTCCGCAGAAAGGGCGTTTTCGCCAGTTTATGCAGTGTGACATCGATATTTTGGGAGAAGCGGGAATTCTCTCGGAGATCGAGCTGATCCTTGCCACAACGGCGATGCTCGGGAAGCTGGATTTCAGGAACTTTACCGTATGCATCAATGACCGCAATATATTAAAATCAATGGCGGCATACAGTGGTTTTAAAGAGGAAGACTATGACGAGGTATTCATCATCCTGGATAAAATGGATAAGATCGGGAAGGACGGCGTAAGGGCAGAGCTTCTGGAGCTTGGCTACCCGACGGAAAGCGTGGATTCCTATCTCGGGCTTTTTGATGAGATATCTCCGGATGTGTCCGGTATCCGTTATCTGAAGGAGAAGCTTGGGGATTACTTAAGCGACGAGACGGCAGAGGGGATGGAGCTTATCATTTCCAGTGTGGATACTGCAAAGGAATGCGATTTCCGGTTAAAGTTCGATCCTACGCTTGTAAGGGGGCAGTCCTATTATACCGGAACCATATTTGAGGTGACAATGGATGATTTTGGAGGTTCTGTTGCCGGAGGCGGGCGCTACGATAAGATGATCGGGAAATTTACGGGCCAGGATACGCCGGCGTGCGGATTCTCGATCGGCTTTGAGAGGATCGTTATGCTTCTGTTGGAAAATGGCTTTGAGGTGCCGAAAAAAGGAATCAGGAAGGCGTATTTACTGGAAAAGAAGCTTTCAAGGGACGGAATCCTTAAGGTGCTGTCTCTTGCGAAGGCCGACAGAGAGACAGGGAAACAGGTATTGATCGTTAATATGAAGAAGAATAAAAAATTCCAGAAGGAACAGCTTACGGCAGAGGGATATGAGGAGATTATCGACTGCTATGCAGATTCTGTTGGAGAAATGTAAAGCGAGAGGAGAAAAGGTGACATGGCAGAGTCAATGGAGGGATTAAAGAGAACCCATCGGTGCGGGGAGCTTACGAAGGCAAATGCCGGCGAGACCGTTACCGTGATGGGATGGGTGCAGAAGAACCGGAATAAGGGAGGTCTTGTGTTTGTGGATGTAAGAGACCGCTCCGGCATCATCCAGATTGTATTTGAGGAAGGAAAGTCGGAGGAATCTCTGTTAGAAAAGGCAGGGAAGCTTCGTTCCGAATATGTGGTTGCAGTGGTAGGAAAGGTGGAGGAGCGTTCCGGCGCGGTAAATGCGAATTTAAAGACCGGTGAGATCGAGATTATCCCGGAGGAGCTTCGGATTCTTTCCGAATCCGAGACACCGCCGTTTCCGGTTGAGGAGAATTCCAAAACGAAGGAGGAGGTGCGTCTGAAATACAGATACCTGGATCTCAGGAGACCGGACATGCAGCGCAATCTCCTGATGAGAAGCCAGGTGGCGACGCTTACCCGCCAGTTCCTTGCAGAGGAGGGATTTCTTGAGATCGAGACACCGATTCTGATCGGAAGCACGCCGGAGGGAGCCAGAGATTACCTTGTGCCAAGCAGGATCCATCAGGGACATTTTTATGCGCTTCCCCAGTCGCCGCAGCTCTTTAAGCAGCTTCTGATGTGCTCCGGATGCGACCGTTATTTCCAGCTTGCAAAATGCTTCCGTGACGAGGATCTCCGTGCGGACCGCCAGCCGGAGTTTACGCAGATCGATATGGAGCTTTCCTTCGTGGACGTGGAGGACGTTCTGGATGTAAATGAAAGGCTTCTGGCAAAAATATTTAAAGAGGTTTTAGGAGTAGAGGTTACTCTTCCGATTCCGAGAATGACCTGGCAGGAGGCGATGGATCGTTACGGCTCCGACAAGCCGGATATCCGTTTCGGCATGGAGCTTACCGATGTGACGGAGACGGTTAAGGACTGCGAGTTCGTTGTATTTAAGGGAGCTATAGAAAACGGAGGATCCGTCCGCGGCATCAATGCGAAGGGACAGGGCGCGATGCCCCGCAAAAAGATAGACAAGCTGGTGGAATTCGCAAAGGGATATGGTGCGAAGGGCCTGGCTTACGCGGCGATCCAGGAGGACGGCACGGTAAAATCCTCCTTCGGTAAATTTATGAAGGAGGAGGAAATGGCGGCCCTTATTAAGGCGATGGACGGACAAAACGGGGATCTTCTTCTATTCGCGGCAGATAAGAATAAGGTAGTGTGGGACGTGCTTGGAGCCCTCCGTCTGGAGCTTGCGCGTCAGATGGAGCTTCTTGATAAGAGCGATTACCGCTTCTTATGGGTGACGGAATTCCCGCTTCTTGAGTGGAGCGAGGAGGAAAATCGTTTTGTGGCGATGCATCACCCGTTTACTATGCCGATGGAAGAGGATCTGGAGTATATTGACAGCGATCCGGGAAGAGTGCGGGCTAAGGCGTATGATATCGTGCTCAATGGAACAGAGCTTGGCGGAGGAAGCGTGAGGATTTTCAATCCGGATATCCAGAATAAGATGTTTGAGGTGCTCGGATTTACGCCGGAGCGGGCCGAGGAGCAGTTCGGCTTTCTTCTCACTGCATTCAAATACGGCGTGCCGCCCCATGCAGGGCTTGCTTACGGGCTTGACAGGCTGATCATGCTGATGGCAAAGGAGGACAGTATCCGTGACGTGATCGCGTTCCCGAAGGTGAAGGATGCATCGGATCTTATGACGGAGGCGCCGACGAAGGTGGATGAAGGCCAGCTTGAGGAGCTGGGGCTTGAGATCAGGGCGAAGGAGTAATAAGTAAAATGAGCTATGCAGACAAGGTATTTATCGACATGTGCAGGGATATTATCGATCATGGAACAGACACGAAGGGCGAGAAGGTCCGTCCGGTCTGGGAGGACGGGATGCCGGCCTATACGATCAAGCGGTTCGGGGTCGTGAACCGGTATGATCTGAGCAAGGAGTTTCCGGCGCTTACTCTTCGAAGGACGGCGATAAAAAGCTGCACCGACGAGCTCTTGTGGATCTGGCAGAAGAAATCAAATAACATCCATGAGCTTAACAGTCATATCTGGGACAGCTGGGCGGATGAGGACGGCTCCATCGGCAAGGCATACGGGTATCAGATGGGGGTAAAGCATCAGTATAAGGAAGGGATGTTCGATCAGGTGGACCGGGTCATTTATGATCTGAAGAATAATCCTTACAGCAGGCGGATTATGACAAACCTGTATGTACACGGGGATCTCCATGAGATGAATCTGTATCCCTGTGCCTACAGTATGACCTTTAACGTGACGAAGAAGCCGGGGCAGGACAGGCTTGTTTTAAATGGTATTTTAAACCAGCGCTCCAATGACGTTTTGACGGCTAACAGCTGGAATGTATGCCAGTACGCGGTGCTTCTTCATATGCTGGCGCAGGTGTGTGACATGGAGGCCGGAGAGCTTGTTCATATGATCGCGGATGCCCATATTTATGACAGGCATGTGCCGCTTGTGGAGGAGCTGATAGGGAGGGAGCCTCTGCCGGCGCCGAAGTTCTGGCTGAATCCGGAGATCAGGGATTTTTATGAGTTTACGCCGGAGGATGTGAAGCTTATGGATTATAAGACACATGAGCAGATAAAAAATATCCCGGTGGCGGTATAATATGGCGGTAATAAGCGGAATATTTTGTGGCAAAAGGAGAAGAAGAGATGAATTTGATCGTAGCCGTAGATAAAAACTGGGCAATCGGGAAGGATAACCGGATGATGTGGAGCATTCCGGCGGATATGAAATTTTTCCGGGAGACGACAAAAGGGAATATTGTCATTATGGGAAGAAAGACACTGGAGAGCTTTCCCCAGGGACAGCCGCTTAAGGGCCGTGTCAACATCGTGATCACGAGAAATCCGAATTATAAGGTAAAGGGCGCGGTGATCGTCCACAGTACGGAGGAGGCTCTTGAGGAGTCTAAGAAGCATGAGGGTGAGGTGTTTGTGATCGGCGGCGAGAGCATTTACCGGGAGATGCTGCCTGTGTGTGACATGGCATTTGTTACGAAAATAGATCATGCCTATGATGCGGATACGTATTTTCCAGATCTGGACGCAGACGGGGAATGGAAAATGACAAAGATCAGCGAGGAACAGACATGCTTTGATCTGGAATATTATTTTACTGTTTATGAGAGGACTGCAAAAGGAAAATGAGGATTTTGAGTATTACGGCGCAGAAGCCGAACAGCACGGGAAGCGGAGTTTATCTGACAGAGCTTGTGAAGGAATACGCGCTTGCGGGGCATATGCAGGCAGTGGTTGCCGGAGTTTATAAGGAGGATGCGGTGGAGCTTCCGGACGGGGTATCATTTTACCCCGTTTATTTCTGCAGCGAGAGGCTTAAGTTTCCCATTGCCGGGATGTCGGATGAGATGCCCTATCCGAGTACGAGGTACTGTGATATGACGCCGGAGATGGCAGAGCAGTTTTTGGGAGAGTTTCTTGCGGTCATAGAGCGTGCGGTCGCAGGGCTGAGACCGGATCTGATTCTGTGCCATCATCTGTATCTTCTGACGGCTGCGGTGAGGAAGCATTTCCCCGGCTGCCGGGTTTACGGCTTCTGTCATAATACGGATTTGCGGCAGATGAGAAAAACAGATCTTGCCCGGGAGTTTATCCGGGAGCAGATAAGAGGACTCGACCATATCTTTGTGCCGCAGAAGGCGCAGGAGGACGGGGTTAAGGAAATATATTCCGTAAGCGGTGAGAAAATTACACGGCTCGGGATGGGGTATAACAGTACGGTGTTCAGAGATACGCGCGGGGAAGAGAAGGACGGTGTGACCCGCATGGTGTTCGCGGGAAAGATCGCGGAGAAAAAGGGAGTGATGAGCCTTATCAGAAGTCTGTCTCTTCTGGATGTTAAGAAGGATACGCTAAAGCTTTATCTGGCGGGGAGCACGGGAAATGCCGCGGAGTACGGGCAGATCAAAGAGCTTGCCGGACGGTGTCCGTACAGTGTGGAGTTCTTAGGAAGACTCTCCCAGACAGAGCTCTCAGAGGTATATAACCGATGCGATATCTTTGTGCTTCCTTCCTTTTTTGAAGGGATACCGCTTACGGTCATCGAGGCGCTTGCCTGCGGAAACCGGGTGGTTATGACGGACCTTCCGGGGATCCGGGAGTGGATTTCGGAGGTTTCGCCGGGGGCGGATATCCGCTATGTAGAGCTTCCGGAGCTTAAGAATACGGACGAGCCGGTGGAGGAGAGTCTGCCGGAATTCGAGAGACGCCTGGCCGGGGCGCTTTCGGAAAGTATCCGGCAGAAAGAGACACACAGGGCAGACGTAAGCAGGATATCCTGGAAAAGGATTGCCGGAAAGGTTATCGACATTTAAATAAGACAGAGGATTTTCATCCAGGGCTGTTGCACGAAGGTAGTGCTTCAGCCTTTTTCGTTATCTTACTGAAAGGGCTTGACATTTTTTGGATTCAGCGTAAAATAGTTCTAAAAAGAACTAAAAACGGAGGTGCAATATGATTCCACTGAATCCGCTGGAGCATCAAAATGCATTTAAAACACTTTATTCTAAATGTGTAGGGCCGGTATGCCAGAAGCATAATATAACCCGAATGGAGCTCGATATCCTTCTGTTTCTGGCGAACAATCCGTGTTTTGACACGGCCACAGACATTATAGAGATCCGGTATCTGTCAAAATCACAGGTTTCTTCGTCGGTCAGTACGCTTAGCAGGCGGGGATATTTAAAGAAGGAGTATCAGAAGAATAACCGCAAGACTGCGCATCTTAAGATCTGTGCCACGGCTTCTGGAATTGTGGAGGACGGACAGAGGGCGCAGGAACGGTTCTTCGCAATTATGGTGCGTGGAATTCCGGAAAAGGAGCTTGAGGGTATGAAGCAGTGCATGGATCATATGCTGAAAAATATTGACGATTATCTTAAGGAGGAAGAAGCATGCTGTACAAATTTATAATTTCGTTTATTGCCGGGATCGGAGCCGGGCTTGGCACGGGCTTTGCGGGTATGAGTGCCGCGGCGGTCATCAGCCCGATGCTGATTACATTTCTCGGGATGCCGGCCTATGAGGCGGTGGGCATTGCCCTTGCCAGCGATGTTCTTGCCAGTGCGGTGAGCGCCTATACCTATGGGAAAAATAAAAATCTGGATGTGAAGAACGGCCTGGTGATGATGTTTACAGTCCTTTTATTTACTCTTGTCGGAAGCTTTGCCGCAAGTCTTGTCCCGAATACGACGATGGGGAGTTTTTCTGTGTTTATGACTTTGCTTCTTGGGATTAAGTTTATCGTAAAGCCGGTGATGACGACGAAGGAAGCGATGGCGGCGGTTGATGCGAGAAAACGGTTTATCCAGTCTGTTCTGAGCGGGACCATGGTCGGATTTATCTGCGGTTTTGTGGGTGCAGGCGGCGGCATGATGATGCTTCTGATTCTGACCAGCGTTCTTGGATACGAGCTTAAGACGGCAGTAGGAACCAGTGTGTTTATCATGGCATTTACGGCGTTTACGGGGGCGGCAAGCCATTTTGTGATCGGCGGCATGCCGGATCTGTGGTGTCTGGCATTCTGTGTGCTGTCCACACTTCTGTGGGCGAGGATCGCGGCCTTATTTGCAAATAAGGCAAGTGCGGTTACGTTAAACCGCGTGACGGGAGTGGTGCTGGCGGTTCTCGGAGCGGCGATTTTGATTGTAAAATAATTAATTTATTTACAAATGTTTTCGAATATGATACTATAAAAAGCAAGGAGAGGTTGAAATGGACTATCAGAGGCTTTGTAAAGAAATATTCGGAACAGATGATGAAAAAAAATTAAAGGAGATTGCCAGGAAAGCTGAAAAATATGACCGGATATATGCATCAGAGCTTCCTGTAAACCGGCGCGGGGCCGGAAGGAAGCCAAAGATAAAGGAAGCCGATGCAAAGGCGATGCAGGAGCAGTATGCAGAAGGAACGAGCATAGAGCAGATTGCGAAGGATTTTCATGTTACACGTCCGACAGTATATAAGTATATCAACGCAAGGAAAGGGTGGGAGGAAGATAATTATGTAAAGCTGCGGATGGATTTTATGTATGAAGATGATATATGCAGCGTTATCGATGTAGATTTTAAAAATCAGAAGATTTATGTCGAAAACAGGACAGATAAGGTGATTTTAAGAGCATTTGGTGTAAACCGTCATCCTGACTGGGAGGATTTCCAGTATTTTCTGGAATCCAGATGCTTTCCGCGGACAAGATGCCAGGCGAAGGAGATTTTAAGGGCAAATGGAATGGATTTTTACGATCCGCTTCAGATTATAGAAAAGACAGAAGGAAGGATGGCGGAAGACCATCACTGGATCAGGCTTCATTATAAAGGAGAGGAAAACTGATGGAAACGGTAAGGCTAAGCGGCTTGTACTGCCTGAATGAGGAGGGGCATTCTTCCAAGGGAAATCAGCTTAAGGGGAGAGAAGGGGAATACTGGTATAAGGCTGATTATATGGGATATGAAGGGCTTTCTGAGTATCTTGTATCCAGACTTTTAGAATGGTCGAATCAGTGTGATTTCGTGAGATATGATATGGTCATGATGGAGAGTAACGGCAGATCTTATTGCGGATGCCGCAGCAAAAATTTTTTGAAAAAAGAGGAGAACCTGATCACGCTGGAGCACCTGTACCGGCAATATACCGGACAAAGCCTTGTCAGGAAGCTTGCTGGTTTTTATGAGGTTACAGATAAGATTTCGTGGCTTGCGGAGGCGGTGGAGAATATTACAGGTCTGAAAGGCTTTGGGAAATATTTGACCGCGCTGCTGGAGATCGATACATTTTTTCTGAATGAGGATCGTCATATGAATAATATTGCTGTGGTATATAATAAGATGCATGATCAATACAGGCTGTGTGAGTATTTTGATCATGGACTTGCTCTTCTTGCGGATACCGTTCAGGATTTTCCGTTAAAAAAAACAGTAGAAGAATGCATGGAAACCGTGGAGGCGAAGCCCTTTTCAAGAAGCTTTGATGAGCAGCTTGACGCGGCGGAAGCTTTGTATGGACAGCAGCTGTTTTTTCATTTTGATATAAAAAGAGTACTGGCTGAGCTAAAGGAGTGCAGAGAGTATTATGATGAGGAAATATGTTCCCGGGTAGAAAAGATTTTACGCTATCAAATGCGAAAATATGGCTATTTGTTCAAAATGTGTTGACAGAGCACTGTTTTATCTACTATAATAGTTTCAATTCAGAGAAATGCTATGACAGGGAGGAGTACATAGGTACCCGAAGCGAAGAGAGAGGATGGAAGGTGTGAATCCTCATGACGGATTTATGGAAGTAGCCCTCGAGCAGTGAACCGAAAGGGAGGAAGGTTTCCCGAGTAGACTTCAACGTGGTTCCTACGTTACAGGGAAGCGGTATCGGAGTGAGAAAGACAAGATTCCCGTACCGGCAGAGTGCATAGATTTTTCTATGAATTTAGGTGGTAACACGGATATTATATTCGCCCTGAGCTATATGGCTTAGGGCGTTTTTGGACGTGTGGGAATTATAAATCAGGGAGGTATGTACATGAAAAAAATCAGCGGCAACAAATTACTGGTAAAGGCACTCAGAGAGGAAGGGGTAGATACGGTCTTCGGATATCCGGGAGCCTGTACGATCGACATCGGTGACGAGCTCTACAGGCAGGATTATACGAAGGTCATTCTGCCGAGGCAGGAGATTGCGCTCGTTCATGAGGCGGATGCTTATGCACGCTCTACCGGAAAGGTCGGAGTTTGTCTCGTGACAAGCGGGCCGGGAGCTACGAATCTTGTGACGGGACTTGCGACAGCTTATTATGACAGCGTTCCGCTCGTATGCTTTACCGGGCAGGTGGCAAGACACCTGATCGGAAATGACGCGTTTCAGGAGGTCGATATCGTCGGGATTACGAGAAGTATTACCAAGTACGGAGTCGTTGTAAAGAAGAGAGAGGACTTAGGAAGAATTGTTAAGGAGGCATTTTATATAGCAAGGACCGGAAGACCGGGGCCGGTGCTGATCGACCTTCCGAAGGATGTGATGGCGGAGCTTGGAAGTCCGGAGTATCCGTCGGAGGTAAATATCCGGGGCTATAAGCCGAACACCGGAGTGCACATCGGCCAGCTCAAGCGTGCGATCAAGATGCTTGGAAAGGCGAAGCGGCCGCTGTTCCTTGTGGGGGGCGGGGTGAATATATCCCGTGCAAACGAGGCGTTTACCGAGCTGGTAAATAAGACACAGATTCCGGTAGTGACAACGGTTATGGGAAGGGGAGCGGTTTCCACAAAGCATCCGCTTTACATCGGGAATCTCGGCATGCACGGTGCCTATGCCTGCAATATGGCGGTAGGAGAATGTGACCTGCTGTTTTCCATCGGAACCAGATTCAATGACAGAATCACAGGAAAGCTTCATTCCTTTGCACCTCATGCGCAGATCGTCCATATCGACATCGATACGGCGGCAATCTCAAAAAATGTGCGGGTGGACGTGCCGATCGTGGCGGACGCGAAGGAAGCCATTGAGAAGATGCTTGAGTATGTAGAGGAATATAATACGGGGAAATGGATTTCCCAGATAGAGGCCTGGAAAGAGGAGCATCCGCTTGCGATGAAGAAGAAGCCGATCATGACGCCTCAGGATGTGTTAAATGCGATCAACGAGATGTTTGAGGAATGCATTATCGTAACGGATGTGGGGCAGCATCAGATGTTTACCGCACAGTTCGCAGAGATTACCGAGAAGAAGAGGCTTCTGATGTCGGGAGGTCTCGGGACGATGGGATACGGCCTTCCGGGGGCCATCGGTGCGAAGATCGGAAATCCGGACACGCCGGTCATTTCCATTTCCGGCGACGGCGGCATGCAGATGAATATACAGGAGCTGGCGACGGCCGTGTTAGAGGAGCTTCCGATCATTTCCTGTATTTTTAATAATAATAATCTCGGTATGGTGCGCCAGTGGCAGAAGCTGTTCTATGGCAAACGGTATGCCATGACCTGTCTTCGCTCCGGCGCGGCGTGCAGAGGAAGGTGCGGAGAGGTGGAATGTCCGAAGTATACGCCGGATTTTATAAAGCTTGCGGAAAGCTACGGAGCAAAAGGAATCCGGGTGACGAAAAAGGAAGAAATCCATGCGGCATTTGAAGAGGCAAGGCAGAGCACGAAGGTGCCGACGATCATTGAGTTTGAGATCGATCCGGAGGATCTGGTGTATCCGATGATCCAGCCCGGAGGGACCCTGGAAGATATGATTTTAGATTGCTAGTCCAGTTTCGGCGAAACGGTTCAGAAATGATTCAGGAGGAGATGCATATGAACAGTATGAAAAAAAGATGGCTTTCCCTGTATGTGGAAAATCAGGACGGAGTCCTGTCGAAGATCTCGGGGCTTTTTTCCGGGAAATCCTATAATATTGACAGCCTTACCGTGGGAACGACGGAGGATCCGACGATTTCCAGAATGACGATTGCGACGGTCAGCGATGATGAGACCTTTGAACAGATCAAAAAGCAGCTGAACCGTCTGGTGGAGGTCATTAAGGTGATCGATTTTACAAATATATTTGTGCGCATGAAGGAGATCATGTACATTAAGGTACAGAAATGTACGCCGGAGGATAAGGTGGAATGCTTTCAGATCGCGGAGACCTTTAAGGCGAAGGTCATTGACTACGGGAAGGACAGCCTGCTTCTGGAGTTTGTGCAGACGGCTACCAAAAATGACGCGGTTGTCAAGCTGATGAAGGAAGAGTTCAGGATGATCGAGGTGGTGCGGGGCGGAAGCGTCGGCATTGAATCTATCAGTATGATGGAGAGATAGCTTGTATTTTGAAAATGATAGTATTATAATGAAAAAAGATTAACGATAAGGCCTGATAAAGTTATATTATATTTTATTAAAAAACGGAGGAATGGACAATGGAGAAAAAAAATATTGACTGGGCAAATCTTGGATTTGGCTATATACAGACGGAACAGAGATATGTATCGAATTACAAAAACGGTGCATGGGACGAGGGCGGCCTGACTACTGACGCTAATGTAGTGATCAATGAGTGTGCATGTGTGCTCCAGTATGCGCAGACATGCTTTGAGGGCTTGAAGGCTTATACGACAGAGGACGGCCGTATCGTAATGTTCCGCCCGGACTTAAATGCGAGGAGAATGGCTGATACGGCGAAGCGGCTTGAGATGGCGGTATTTCCGGAGGAGAGATTCATTGATGCGGTTCACCGGACGGTAGAGGCGAATGCGGCGTATGTTCCTCCGTATGGCTCAGGTGCGACCCTGTATGTGCGCCCGTATCTTTTCGGCTCAAATTCCGTTATCGGTGTAAAGCCGGCGGATGAGTATCAGTTCCGTGTATTTACCACACCGGTGGGGCCATATTTTAAGGGCGGCGCAAAGCCGATTACGATCCGTGTCTGTGATTTTGACCGTGCGGCTCCGCATGGAACCGGACATGTAAAGGCGGGTCTTAATTATGCCATGAGTCTTCATGCGATCGTGGACGCTCATAATCAGGGATATGATGAGAATATGTATCTGGATGCCGCGACAAGAACGAAGGTGGAGGAGACCGGAGGGGCAAACTTTATCTTTGTCACGAAGGATAATAAAGTGGTTACCCCGAAGTCAAATACGATTCTTCCGTCTATTACGAGGCGTTCTCTTATGTATGTGGCTGAGAAATACCTTGGATTAGAGGTGGAGGAAAGAGAAGTGCCGTTTGAGGAAGTGAAGGATTTTGCGGAATGCGGTCTGTGCGGAACGGCAGCAGTCATTTCTCCGGTAGGAAAGGTCGTAGATCACGGAAAGGAAATCTGCTTCCCGAGCGGAATGAACGAGATGGGACCGGTAACGAAGAAGCTCTATGATACATTGACGGGAATCCAGATGGGGCATATCGAGGCTCCGGAAGGATGGATACATGTAGTTTGTTAGAAACGGAAGACGATTATCTGCCCTTTGGGGAGGGAGTAAAGCTCCCGAACGCAGGGCAGATTTCAGAAAATACCGCCTTGTTGTTTCTTTAGTTGATGGGTGTGACAACGGGTTTTCCGTCCTGATTGACTAAAACGGTCATTCCGGTGCCTGCTTGCTTATTATGAGAACCCAGCAGGTAGTTTACGCCGGTTTCTGTATCAACGATAATTTTTGCCACGTTAACGAGCCCCTGTGAGTAGACTTCTACAAAACGCTCTTTTGCCATATGCTCACCTCCTTTTCTATACCGTTTGTATTGCAAGCGTATCATATAAAGGGGGCTATGCGGTTTAAATTTCCTGAATGAACAGAAAAATTTCCTAAACGGAACGGGAAGAAGCTTCACCGGCTTCCTCCCGTTTTTTTGCGCAGCTTTGCTTTCCCGGTGCGGGAAAGCAGGCACTCCCGGCCGCCGGCCCACAGTCTGCCTTGCTTCAGATCGACGGCGTCGATCTTGTCTGCCGCGACCAGATAGGATCGATGCGTACGGATAAATTGATCCCCCAGCTGATCTTCCAATTCATTGAGACTGCCTAAAAAATCCATCCGGCTGCCGGATGTATGGAGAAAGACATGATGGGGTGCGGGGGCGGTCTCAAAAAAGAGTATATCACATAAGGGAACATGGCGCACCATTTCTCCGGTCCGCAGGGTGAAAATTTCTGCCGGAGACTGGCGCTTTGCCAGCAGATGAGTGTGTATCTCGTCCAGGCACCGCGCCGCTGACGCTCCGATCGGTTCCGTTCCCTTAACGATGTAATCAAATGCTTCCAGATGATACTGGAATGTACGCCAGGCCAGGTCTTTGTAGCTGGTGATATAAACCAATGTGCCGTGAGGATCCCGCCGCCGTAGCTCTCTTCCCAGCCGGAAGCCGTCCCATTCTTTGTCTTTAAGTTCTACGTCCAGAAAGTAGATGCCTTGTTTATCATTTTCCGCCGCATCCAGCAGTTCCCGCGCACTGGCCGCGCTGCACATCACTTTCATGTCGTAATTTTCCGCAAAAATCTTCCGCTCCAGGGCGGTTTGAATCTGGAGGCGGATAACCTCCTCATCGTCGCAAAGATAAATTCCGATCATAGTCAGCCCTCCACACTCAATTCTTGAATAAATATGCCGTTCTCCCAGCTGGTAAAGGAAGAGGTATTGGCGCTGCCGTCCAGAATATGCTGATAACCGGACAGCCCGAGTCCTCTGCCCGGTCCCTTGGTGGACCAGCCGTTGTTCCAGATTTTTTCCGGTTCGATGATATTTATGTAGGGATTGGATACCCGGAGAAATACCCGTCCATTCTGAGCCAGCAGCACAATTTCCACCCATGGCTGTTCTGTCTCCAGCGCAGCCTCCGCCGCATTGTCTGTCAGGATACCCAGACAGCGGACAAAATCCCATACATCCATATCCACGGACACTACGGGATAAAGCACTTCCAGACGGCATTCCACCCCGTTTTTATGCATGGCGGTGAGCTTGCTTAAAAGGAGGCTCCTGACTTCCGGAATCTGCAAATTTCCAATCTGGGCGGTTATCCCGCAGCCGGCGGAACTCTTTTCCCGGCTCAGATTAACGTAGGATGTACCTGGGAACCTGAGCTGGCTGGCAAAATG
>CAQNVT010000208.1 GCA_948844705.1 uncultured Dorea sp. | reverse complement strand
ATTGCCTGTACCGGGGAACAGATTAACGGATATTATCGAGCGTTTCAATATCTTTTGTAATCGTTATGTATGGCGGTAAAATTGTGGAGAAGGGTACCGTACAGGAGATATTCTATGATACGGCGCATCCATATACAAAAGGACTGATCGGTTCCATTGCCAAACTGGATACCAGGAAGGGCGAAAGACTTCAGTCGATCGAGGGAACTCCGCCGGATTTATTCTTCCCGCCGAAGGGATGCCCGTTCGCGGCACGCTGCGCATATGCGATGGATGTCTGTAAAGATAATCCGCCGTATCAGTACAGGTTATCTGACGAGCATTTGACAAACTGCTGGCTGCAGCATGAATATGCGCCGGATACGGATATGAAGAAAGAAAATGCAGCAGTAGTCGAAGGAAAGAACGAAGGAGAGGTGAAAGCAGATGAGTAACAATGAAAAACAGCCTCTCGTGCAGGTAAATGATGTGTGTAAATACTTCCATGTTGGAAAGCATGCAGATTTGAAGGCGGTAGATCATGTTTCCTTTGAGATTTATAAAGGAGAGACAGTCGGTCTTGTTGGAGAGTCCGGCTGCGGCAAATCTACGATGGGGCGTTGTATGATCCGCCTGTATGAACCGACGTCCGGTGAAGTAATCTATGAAGGAAAAAATATTACGAAGCTTACTTCTGCCGAGAAGAAGGAATTTTGCAAGAAGGTACAGATGATTTTCCAGAATCCTTATGCGTCCCTCAACTCACGTATGACGGTAAAAGAGATTGTCGGCGAGGGATTAAGAGAGCATGGTATGTCAGGTAAGGATGCAGATGCAAAGGTACAGGAGCTGTTGGAAATCGTAGGGCTTAATAAAGACCATATGTCACGTTTCCCTCATGAATTTTCGGGCGGACAGAGACAGCGTATCGGTATTGCGAGGGCGCTTTCCGTAGATCCGGACTTCATCATCTGCGATGAACCGATTTCAGCACTGGATGTATCGGTGCAGGCGCAGGTGATCAATATGCTGAAGGATCTTCAGGCGGAACGCGGACTTACCTATCTCTTTATCGCGCATGACCTGAGTGTTGTAAAATATATTTCTGACCGTGTAATCGTAATGTATCTGGGAACGGTTGTAGAGACTGCGGAGACAGAAGAGCTTTATGGCAATACGCTGCATCCGTATACGAAGGCGCTTCTTTCTGCAATTCCGGAGGCAGATCCGGACAGAGCGAAGGCAAATAAACGAATCCTTATTAAAGGTGAGATCCCAAGCCCGATTAATCCGAAGAATTGCTGCCGTTTTGCAGAGCGGTGTGCATATGCGACAGACAGATGCTTTAGTGAGATGCCAGAGCTTCGCGAGGTAAAACCAGGGCACAAAGTTGCGTGCCATCTGGTAGAAGAATAAAGGATGAACAAGGGCGCCGCCCGATCATTCAATGGGATGATCGGGCGGCGTTAAAAGTAATCGTATGCCATGATTATTGAAAGCGAATTAATGAAATAGGAAAATGGTAATTATAAAAAATGAAGTATGATTGTTTAGTGATAGATGACGAAAAGCTCCTTGCCGACAGTACGGCGGAATATTTTAATTTGTTTGGCGTCAAAACCGCGGTTGTATACAGCGTGTCGGAATGCAGAGCATTTTTTGAGGAAAATACCGCAAGGCTTCTGCTTCTTGACATTAACCTCGGAGACGGAAGCGGCTTCGGGCTGTGCAGGGAGCTTCGGGAGAGGACAGAGATTCCAATCCTGTTTATTTCCGCGCGGACGAGCGATGACGATAAGATCATCGCGCTTAATATCGGGGGAGATGATTACATTCAGAAGCCCTATTCTCTGGGCGTTCTGCTTGCCAAGGTAAAAGTAGTGCTCAGGCGTTTTGGACAGAGTGAGGACAGAGACGAGATGTATTCTGACGGCTATTTAAGCATTGATTTCCATGCGAAGCAGGTATCGGCAGGGGGCAGGTCTGTCCGGCTGACCGCATTGGAATATAAGCTGTTAGCATATCTTATAAAAAACAAAAACAGAGTGATCTCAAAGCAGGAGCTCTTCGAAAATGTCTGGGAGGATAAGTTTACCGGCGACGGAACTCTTAATGTGCATATCCGTAAAATACGGGAGGCGATCGAGCGTACCCCGGGAAGGCCGGAATATATTCTTACCGTCTGGGGCGACGGCTACAGATTTTGCGGAGGAGGACAATGAAGGGACGGACATTTCTGACAGGAATTTTATGTATCCTTGTGGTGGAAATTGCAGCTTTCATCCTGTTTTCGATCGGGGATATGGAAAGTACGCAGGATGCGGTTCTGGTGAATGAGGCGCTTAAGTCTGTAGAAGCGGACTGGAATACGATCGAGGAACATGAAGACCGCACAGGTCTTGATTATACCGTTCTTGATATGGACGGGACGGTTTTATATAAAACAAGAGCTTCCTTAAGTGAGAGCATTAATAAGGCAGTCATCCACAGGGATACAATACTTGATATTCAGGTGGATGATTTTATTGTGGGGAAAATGATCATCTATAACGGCAGCGAGCAGATATTTCGGGCGTGGAGAGGGAAGATGACAGTGATCCTGGTGTCAGGCGTGCTTTTGCAGGGTGTTGTCTGTGCTATTTATCTTATCTATTTAAATCGTGTGGTAATAAAGCCTTTCCAAAAGCTTAAGGGGTTCGCAGAGCGAATCGCAGGAGGAAATCTTGATATCCCTCTTGAGATGGACAGACAGAATCTGTTCGGAGTGTTTACCGAGAGCTTTGACCTTATGCGCTCGGAGCTTAAGAAGGCGAGACGGGCAGAGGCGGAGGCAAATGAGAGCAAAAAGGAGCTTGTGGCCAAGCTCTCTCATGATATCAAGACACCTGTGGCAAGCATTAAGGCGGCCTCCGAGGTAGGTATGGCGCTTACGGATAATGAAAGGCTTCGGGATAACTATGCTCAGATCATCCGTAAAGCGGATCAGATCAATACACTGATCTCAAACCTGTTTACCGCAACGCTTGAAGAGCTTCGGCAGCTTTCCGTGATTACGGAGGATATGGAAAGCCGGGAAATAAGGAGGATGCTTGAAAATGCAGATTATCTTCGCCGCGCGGTGCTCCCGGATGTCCCGGAATGTATTTTGTCCGCGGACCGGCTTCGTCTGCAGCAGGTATTTGATAATATTTTTGCAAATGCATATAAATATGCCGGGACAGACGTTAACGCGGCGGTATACAGAGAGGGCGGACGGCTTGCCGTAAGTATTGAGGATCACGGCGGGGGCATAAGCGCGGAAGAGCTGCCGCTGATAAAAGAGAAGTTCAGGCGGGGGAGCAACGCAAAAAATATAGAAGGCGCCGGGCTCGGCCTCTATATTTCCGATTATTTTATGAAGGAAATGCACGGAGAGCTTGCCATAGAAAACGGGACAGACGGATTAAAGGTAACGGTCGTCATTCCTTTAAGCGGCCATGGAGGTAAATGATTTAAGGATTCCTTAAGGATTGCATAAAGACATTTAAGAACCTGCACAGGTAATATAGAACATGCAGACAGCAAAAAAGAGGAGGTTTGACATGAGAAAAACATTGTTAAAGACTGATAATCTGAGTAAATCCTTTTCAAGCGGAGGGACCCTGCAGCATGTTCTTAAAAATATTGATCTGGAGCTTTACGAGGGTGACTTTACCGTTATCATGGGAGCAAGCGGGGCGGGGAAATCTACCCTTCTGTATGCGCTTTCCGGAATGGATACGCCGTCTCTCGGCACGATTACCTTCGGGGATCAGGTGATTTCCGACATGAGTCAGGACGAGCTCGCCGTGTTCCGGCGAAGGCATTGCGGATTTGTGTTTCAGCAGATCTATCTGATGGACGGAATGTCGGTTATGGATAATGTACTGGCGGCGGGACTGCTCGTAAATAAAGATAAAAGCGGACTTCTTTCCAGGGCAAAGGAGCTTTTTGCCATGGTAGATATCTCCGAGGAGACACAAAGGAAGTTTCCGGCACAGGTTTCGGGGGGCGAGGCGCAGCGGGCGGGAATCGTACGGGCGCTGATCAACAGGCCGGAGCTTTTGTTTGCCGACGAGCCGACGGGCGCGCTGAATTCAAAGACAGGACTTAATGTTCTCGATACACTTACGGCTTTTCATGCGCAGGGACAGAGCGTCGTTATGGTAACTCACGATATGCGTTCGGCAAGGCGGGGAAACCGTATCCTGTATCTGAAGGACGGTGTTATTTTAGGGGAATGCGACTTGGGAAAATATGTGCACGGCGACAGCAAGAGGCATGACAGGCTCGCATCCTTTCTGGCGGAAATGGGGTGGTAACATGAGGAAAAGTATTCTTCTTGCCCGCTCCAATCTGCGAAGGGCAAAGGGGCAGGCGGCCGCGATCGCCGTGCTTATTTTTCTTGCGGCCTTTATGCTGAATCTGTGGCTGATGCTGTCCATAGATTATAAACAGAACTTTGAACGCTGCCACGACAGGCTCCATGCGGAACATGTTACATTTGCGGCCGATCAGGACAGCGGCGATATGCATGATTTTCTTACGGAGACATTTGAGGAGGATAAGCGTACGAAAGAATCCTTCATGGATTCCTGCATGCATATGGTCAGTATATTTGATTATAATGGGGGCGAGATTAATTCCGAATTTGTTTTTCTCGAAAAGGAGGCGGCGCTTTCCCGCCCGATCGGAAGGGCCGAGATCGTGGAGGAGGGAAACTACACAAGCGGGATCTATATGCCCGTTCTTTATAAATCTGATGAGATAGAGATCGGGAATACGATCGATATTTCGATCGGAGGCGGCAGGGTATCTTACACGGTATGCGGATTTTTTAACAGCGCCATGGCAGGCTCACATAACTGCAGCATGTGTGAGCTTATCCTGACAGAGGACAAATATAAGGAGCTTATGGATTTGGGCTATGCGCCGCAGGCCGTGCTGTGTTCGGTAAGGCTTAAGGATAAGGCCGAGAGCGAGGATTACGAGGCGATGCTTAAAAATGCAGTGTCCCTGCGGTATCCGGATGTCCGGACGGTAAGCAATTCCTATGCGCTTGTTTCGGTATCCCGCTACGTATCACAGACGATATGCTCAGGAGTTGTAAGTGCAATGGCATTTTTTATCCTCCTTATTGCCCTAGTCGTGATTGCGTCAAATATTATAAATTATATTCAGGAAAATATGAAGGACCTCGGAGCGCTCAAGGCGGTCGGTTATACGGGGCATCAGCTTATGAGTTCGCTGGTATTTCAGTTTCTGGGACTTTCGCTTATATTTTGCACGGCAGGCGCGCTTGCCTCGTATATACTGTTTCCGGCACTAAATGCAATGATGGTTGCGCAGACGGGGATTCCCTATAGGATCCGGTTTCTTCCCATACCGTTTGCTCTGACTCTTGCAATTTTAGACGGGGCAGTTTTCCTTACCGTATGGCTGTCCTCCCGCAGGATCAAAAGGATAGAACCGATCATAGCGTTAAGGCAGGGCCTGAAGACACATAATTTCAAACGAAATCATGTGCCTTTAGAACGAACAAGGATGCCGCTTCACTTTGCGTTGGCTCTTAAGACGACGCTTTCAGGCATAAAGAATAATGTGATCGTCTGCATTACGATGCTTGTGCTTTCGCTTGTCGTAGTGTTTTCCGGGCTGATGCTGGAAAATATGATTGCGGATATGGCGCCCTTTATTCATCTGATCGTCGGTGAGACGGCGGACAGCTGCGTTAACGTCCGCGTGGAGGAAGAGGAGGATTTCTTAAAAAAGATGGAAGAGGATGCACGCGTCGAAAAGATATATCTCTACAATTCGGTTGAAGTACGGCATGTGGGCGGCATCGGGCTTATGGCGGCGGTCTGTGACGACTTTTCAAAGGTAAACAATCAGGACGGCGTAATCGACGGAAGATTCCCGAGATATGATAATGAAATTGCGGTTGCCGCCAAATATGCCGGGGAAAGGAATCTTGAGATCGGAGATGAGATCCGGATAACGGCGGACGGAAAAGAGGCGGCGTATATTATATCCGGATTTACACAGACAACGAATAATCTGGGCAAGGACTGCCTCCTTACGAGGGAGGGGTACGAACGGCTGGGAAGCTTTGCGAATGTAAGCTACTATATGAATCTTTCGGAGGAGACCGATATAGAAGAATTTCATTCGGAAATCAAGGAAAGCTTTAAAAATGCAGTGAATGCGGTGATAAACATAGACGAAGTTATTACAGGAGCGTCGTCCGTATATGTGTCTCTTATGAAAATGATCGTTGCCGCGGTTCTTATATTAAGCGTGGTTATAATTGCGTTTGTGCTGTATCTGCTTGTGCGGACAACATTAAATAATAAAAAGAAGGATTACGGTATTTTGAAGGCATTGGGATTTACGACAGGACAGCTTGTTTTGCAGACTGCTCTTTCATTTATGCCTGCGGTTATTTTTTCGGCGGCGGTGGGCATGACAATATGCAGCTTTATTATTAATCCGCTGACGGCTGTATTTTTAAGGAATATGGGAATAGTAAAATGTACATTTACGGTTCCCGTTCTGTTTAATATCCTGGCCGGGGCAGGGCTTGTATTGGCAGCCTTTTTGATTGCCTGCCTTTTGTCCGTAAAGATCAGAAGGATTACGCCGAAGGAGCTTGTCGCGGGAGAATAGATAAAAAAGTATATTGCGTCTGATATGCTCTGTATGTTATGGTAAAACCATAGATAAAGAAAACGGAGAGATACGGACATATGAGGCGGAGAGAAAAAACGAGTGCCTTTATTCTGGCATGCCTGCTTGTGCTTCTGGCAGGATGTGCGGAAAAGAAAGAGGCCGTGGAAAAAGGAAAGCTCACTCAGCTGAATGAGGAATCTCAGGAGGATGCAGTCGAGCTTTCTATTTTGTATACGGGAGAAAATATAGGCTGGACGGCGGCGATGGAGGAGCTGTGTGAAAACTTTATGAATGTGCATCCCGGGATCAGAGTGGTTACGGAGCATTCCAGCAACGGCAGCTATACCGAGCAGCTGAAGGCAAAGGAAGCAGTCGGGGAGTTCCCTGATATTTTTGAGATCGAGGATCCGTACATGTTTCAGGAGGCCGGAAAGCTTGGGACGATATCCCAGGAGATCGGGAATATGGTGAAATCTCCCGTTCTGATAGACGGGGAGGTATACACACTTCCGTTTTACGACACGTCGATCGGGATCATTTATAACAAGGTGCTTTTTAAAAAATACGGGCTGTCAGTACCGTCTACCTATGACGAATTCCTTGAAGTATGTGAGATTCTTCTGGAGAACGGGGTGGCGCCGCTTGCGGCAGGCGGAAGCCACAGCGATACAAACAGCAATTGGTTTAACTACTTTTTTCTCACAATGGTGGAGCAGGAAAATTCCGGGTGGCAGCAAAAAAGGCAGGAGAATAAGGTGTCCTTCCGGGATGCGGATATGCAAAATGCGCTTAAGAGCTACCAGGAGCTTATGAGAAGTCCGTATATCCTGGAGGATTCTATCAATATGAATGATAATCAGATCATTGTTAAGCTTTTAAACCAGGAGACGGCAATGTTTTTGGCCGAGCCGGGGATGTTCACGGAGATCCTGGAATCCTACCCCATGGCAAGTGAATCCGATAAGACGCCGCTCGGCGAGGAGCTTACGGAGGATCCGGTTATGTTCCGTATGGGGTGGTTTTATATGCCGGATCAGCACGGAAATGAGGTCGTGATTCATAAATCAGGTTCTCAGCTGGCGATATCCAGGGAATGTGCGGCTGACAGTGAAAAATGTAAAGCGGCGGAGCAGTTCCTCAAATTCAGTTACCAGAAGGAGAATTACCGCAAGCTTTTGCAGGCTATGTATGCCATGCCTACGTCAAAGGATGCGGTGCTGTATGCGGCGCCGATCGTGCAGCAGGATCTTCTGACCTCCTACCGGTATGCAGACAAGATCGAAACCTATCTGGGCAATTATGAAACACCGGAAAATTTTACGGGCGATATGGAGAATATTCTTTTTTCACTTGCAACCAACACCATTTACGTGGAAACTGCCGCCGGCCGTCTGGATCAGTCCTGGGATGACACCCAGTCTGTGCAGTAGGAGGAGAGCCGATGAAGAAGAGGGAAGAAAAGCAGACTCCTTATGTCAGCATATTTATAAAATCTGTTGTTGTATTGATCGTAATCGGGATATTTCCGCTCGTAGTTATGGGAATTGCAATTTATAATGCTTACGCGGACTCCATCAGGGAGAATATGCTTTCTAATATGTACCGGACGACATTGTCTGTCGGGAAAGGGGTAACAGGCGCTTATGAGGATATGGTAGATAATACCAATTATCTGTACGGGTATCGGATTACCGAATATGATTACTTTTATGAGCTGATGGAGGATGATTCTATACAGGAGAAAAGAAGAGGCGTTATGATGTCGGGAATCCTGGAGGCGATTCTTTACAGAAATCCGTCCATAGACCACGTCTTTTTTATAGCGGAAGACGGAAGGCAGTATTCGGTTGTCAGAACCTCGGGGGCAGTGCTTGACTATGATGCCGCGCTCGAATGGAATGAGCAGTATTTTGACAGAGACCTGAAGGAGGCGCAGCTGATCCCGACGCATAAGACCGATTACTATTATTATCCGCAGACAATGGATTTTACGATCGCAAGAAATATAAGAAATACAAAGACGATCCAGTCGGCAGATGAGGAGATCATCGGGACGCTGTATATAGATATCAATGTGAAAGCATTGTCAAATATCATAAATGAAACCGAACTCAGCGAAGGCAGCGATATGTATATCGCGGATGAGAAGGAAGAGGTATTTATTTATCATCCGGAGCCGGAAAATGCAGAGCAGGATATTACGGCGCTTAAAAAATACCTGAAGGAAATGGACAGAGAGCATCAGTATATCCTGGCAGACGGGATGTATTATATTTACAGCCATATAGAGGGGCTTGACTGGATCGTCATTCAGAAGATTCCCCGGTATAATCTGGAGAGAAGCTATCAGGAGATCCGGCGGAATACGATATTGATTATTTTGTTCAGCGTGGTACTTCTTCTTGGAATTTATTATATTTATTCCAAGAAAACAAATACGCCGATTCTGGAGCTTAAGACCGCGATGGAAAGGGTTCAGGAAGGAAAGCTTGACGTGCGTGTGGGTGTACGCTCCAATGACGAGATCGGTTTTCTGGCAAAGGGCTTAAACCAGATGACAGAGAATCTTCAGGGCTACATAAGGAGGGTATATGTTGCGGAGATTCGTCAGAGAGAGGCGGAGATTGAGACATTGAAGGCTCAGATCCAGCCTCATTATCTCTACAATACACTGGATGTCATTCGTATGACGGCTGTTGTGAATGATGATTTTCAGACGGCGGATCTGTTAGACGGGTTGTCCGGACAGCTGAAATATCTGATCGGCGGTGCAAAGGAAATCGTTACGCTGAGAGACGAGCTTGAAAATGTGCGGAATTATTTTAAGATCGTGCATGTTCGTTATGAGAACCGCTTCAGCCTGGAGATCAGCGCCGCCGAAGAGCTTCTGGGACTTAAGGTGCCGCAGCTGATTCTCCAGCCGGTGGTAGAGAATTCTGTAAAATACGGCCTGCGGCCGAAGGAGGAAAACGGAACCATAGCCATCAATGCACAGATTGAGAACGGAAAACTGTGGATCAGTGTCATGGATAACGGCCTTGGCATGGCACGGCATGTGCTGGAAAGAGTGCGCGGGCTTTTGGAGAATAAGACGGTGGAGGAGCAGGGACGGCATCAAAGGAGTGGTATGGGGCTTAAGAACGTACATGACAGGATCCGGCTGATCTGCGGTGAGGAGTATGGGATAGAGCTTACCAGCTATGAAGGGATCGGCACGATCGTCAAGTACTGCCTGCCGGTCATCGGGGAAGAGGAGCCGGATCTTACGAAAGGAGAGAAAGGGAATGTTCAAAGTGATACTGGCAGATGACGAGCCGGTTATTATACGGGGGCTTAAGAAGCTGATTGCATGGGACAGGCTGGATGCAGAGGTGATCGCGGATGCATGTGACGGTGCGGATCTGCTTGAGAAGGTGAAAAGGCTAAGGCCGGACATTATTGTCTCAGATGTGGCAATGCCCAGGATGACAGGACTTGATGTGATCGAAGAGATACGGAACAATCACTGGAATATTAAGGTGATCTTTCTGAGTGGTTATCAGGAGTTTGATTATGTGAAAACAGCGCTCAGCCGGGAGGCGGTGGACTATCTGCTGAAGCCGGTAGGGAAGGAGGAGCTGGAATATGCGCTCACCAGGGCAGAGCAGATGCTTAAGTCGGAGCATCCCGTAGAGTATTGGCGGGCAGAGAAAAATGATGTGGAGCAGGTTTTTAAAAAGATCAATTCAGCATATGAATCCAAGGATCTGTACCGGCATTTTCAGGACATGGGAATCGACACGGAAGGAAAGGTGTTTGTCGGTGTCAGCTTTGCAGTGCTCCCATCTTCGGATGCGGGGATGGAGGATCAGAATATGTTTGAGCTGATCCGGCTTTCCGTATTTCAGAAGATTAATGAGTATTTGAAGCAGAATAAAAAGGGATTTGTTATTAAAAGGGATACGGATGTTAACAATCTGATTATACTGGGCAGAAATGAAAATGAAGCGGAGGAGGAGATCAGCTGGCTAAAGAAATGGATCAAGGAGCAGTATCAGGTAAGGCTTGCCGTAGGGATTGGAAAAGCGGTAAGTCAGATCAGCGAACTGAAATATGCGTATAAGACGGCAAAATTTTCATGTCAGCTTTATTACTTTTGCGAGGAGGAGGTTGTCTGGTATAATCGGATCTCCAGGGAATTTCGTTCCTCCTTTGATGACTATAACGTGTGCTATAACCGGCTGACAGAGGCGGTTATAAGCAGAGATCAGGCATGGAAGGAGCAGCTTGACCAGGTGCTGGATATCATAGAAAACCTGCATTACGGCAACCGCTATGCCGCCGAAAACAGATGTGTTGCCATGCTTCTGGATCTGCTGAAGGAATTAGAGGAGCAGGTGGAAATAGAGGAAAAGGACCGGCAGAATTATGAGATGTTCGTATCGAACATCCGGAAGATGAATTCCTTTGGGGAGCTGAGAGGATTTATAAAAAAGAATCTTTCCAGATTTATAGACAAAATGTTTTCCCGGGACAGTGTCAGGGAAAAGGATCCGGTCCGTCAGGTAAAGGCTTATATCAAGGAGCATTATGACGAGGACATCCGTCTGGAGAAGATGGCCAGCATGGTTTATATGAATCCGTATTATTTCAGCGCCTTTTTTAAAAAGGAAACGGGACAGAATTTTAAAAACTATCTGATTGAAATACGCATGAAGGCGGCTGTGAGGATATTAATGGAATCAGAGCTTACTACCTATCAGCTGGCTCAGGCGGTGGGCTACAGGGATGTAAAGACCTTTGTGGAAAAGTTCAGGGAGTATCACGGCGAGACACCGGCAGAGTATAAGAAAAGTAAAAATAAACAGGGGGTTTTTTAAGACTTTACAGTGGGAATTTTAAGAATCTAAATGGGGAATCTTGCTTAAAAAATCCTTGTATATTATCCTGTTTTTAGGCAATATGTATACTTGTTGTTATAAAATACATATTTGGCGAAAGGGGATTACCCAAAAATAAAAACAGGAGGCAAAAAAATTATGAAAAAATGGATTGCAGCATTACTTTGTGCAGTAATGGTGATGTCGCTGGCAGCATGCTCAGGCGGCGGCGAGAGCTCTGACGGAGGCGGAGAGGAGTCATCAGACGGCGGAAAGACGATCGAGCTGTGGACCTGCTGGACAGAGGGCGCGGACACAGAAAAGGCCGGAAAAGAGCAGATTGCAAAATGGGAAGAAGAGACAGGAAACACAGTAAATCAGACAAACTTTACCTATGATATGCTTCATGAGAAGATTCTGACTGCGGCAGCAGGCGGAAATGTTCCGGATCTGATCTGGGGACTTCCGGAATATGTAGGTGAGTTTTATAACATGGGCATCCTTGAGGATCTGACCGACAGGTTTGAGTCCTGGGAGGATAAGAGTGCACTTTCTGACGCAGTCGTAAAGGCTATGACGATCGATGACAAGGTTGTAGGAATTCCTTATGAGATGACGGTACGTGCATATCTGGTTCATGAAGAGGATTTCAAGACGGCTGAGGTCGAGATTCCGGAAACATGGGAAGATCTGCTTGCTTTATCAGATTATTATGGTAAGGTAGGAGAATATCCTACAGAGCTTGCCTGCACGGGAGTTCGTTCTCCGCAGGAATTACTGGTTTATCTCGCACAGTATGATCTTGAGATCGCAACGGCACAGGACGGCGGAAAGTACAAATGTACATGGAATGACAATGCAGACGAATTAGAGAAGGCAACAAAGGTATTCCAGTTCTACAAGGATCTGGTAGACAAGAAGATCGTTGACGAGAACAGCAAGAACTGGGGCTGGGAAGAGACAGACGAGAACTTCGCTACAGGTATTGTAGGCTCTTATGTGACAGGTAACTGGCTTGCAGAGAGAGAGCAGAGCAATCCGGATACGATGGGCGATGTAAAGGTAGCGGCTATTCCATATCCTTCAGACGGACATGCAGCTACATATATGGAATGTAAACCGCTCTTCATTCTTACCGACAGCAAGAACAAAGAAGAAGCATTTGATCTGGCATGTGCATTCTGCAGCAAGGAATGGCAGGAAGCAGGCTTTGCCGACAGATCTCCTCGTTCGGATGTTTCCACAGACAGCAAGTGGAGCAAGGATTTCCAGGCTCTGTCTGATACAGGAATCACATTCCCGCCGGTAACATTAGGTGGAATAACACAGGCTATGCAGGATGCGATTGCAAAGGTTCTTCAGGAGGGCGAATCTCCGGAGGAAGCAGCAAAGTGGCTGTGTGATGCGGTAAACAGTTCTCTGGAGGATACAGGAGAGCTTAGCGAATAAGTAGATGAATGATAATCTGCCAAAGGGGCTGCTGCATGGGGTAATGCAGTACAGCCCCTTTCGTTGCTAATATAATTGAGAGAATGGGAGGATAGCGTATGAAATCGTCATCAAAACTGACACGGGATCAGAGAAAAGTCCGCACTGCATTTGTGATGCTTCTGCCGGCACTGGTTTTTATGGCATTGCTGATCGCATTCCCGTTAGGGAAGGTTGTTCATGATGCATTCAGCCATGTGCATCTGATCAATAAATCCTTAAGCGGCTTTGCCGGAATCGAAAACTTTCAGACGATCGTCGAGGACGAGCATTTCAATCAGGCGGTAAAAAATACGGTCATCTGGACAATTTTTTCTGTTGCAGGCGAATATCTGATGGGGATGATAACGGCGGTATTGTTAAATCAGAAGTTTAAAGGACGCGCCATATTCAGGACCTGTATTTTTATTCCGTGGCTGGTCCCGATCATAGTTGCAGGTATGACATGGGACTGGATGTTAAACCCCGAATTCGGAATCGTGAATTATCTGATGAAAAATATGGGACTTATAAGCAACTCGATCAATTTCCTCGGAGATTCCAAATATGCGCTGGCCACAGTAATATTTGTTAATATCTGGAGAAGCTTTCCGTATTATACAATTTCGTTCCTTTCGGCAATGCAGTCGATACCGGGAGATCTGTCGGAGGCGGCAGCGATTGACGGAGCGGGTATGTTCCGCCGGTTTTTCAGCGTAACTCTGCCTCAGTTAAGGTCAGTATCACTTGTAATTTTATTTATACATGTTATCTGGACTGCAGTGAATTTTGATTTTATCTGGGTTATGACAGAGGGCGGACCGAATTATGCGACCGAGACACTTCCGGTTATGATCTACCGGTATTCCATGAGGAAGTTTGATGTGGGAGCGGCGTCGGCACTGTCTACAATGATGTTCTCTGTCATGGTAATACTGTTTATCTTCTATTACCGCAAGAGATCACAGCTCAGTGAAGATATGGCATAGGAAAGGAGAGACTAGAGATGTTGAATAAAAGAAACCGCATGATTGCTAAGGTAGTTACCTATGTTTTGCTGGTATTTTTTTCTGCGTATTGCATATTTCCGTTCATATGGATGGTAATTTCTGCACTGAAGCCTAAGACAGAGATCCGTACCGCTACACCCTCCTTCCTTATTTCAGAGCCTACGCTTGAAAACTTTAACAGAGTGTTGTTTGATGTCGGGTTTTTAAATTATATTAAAAACAGTATGCTGGTATCCGTAATCGCATGTGTTCTTTCTATGATAATTGCTATACTTGCAGGCTATGCACTGAGCAGATATTATAAGATGAAGCTGGTTAAGGTTTCTAACCTTGCCATGATGCTTTCTCAGATGATTCCCGGCGTGCTTTTGCTGGTTCCGCTGTATCTGATTATGCAGAGGCTGCATGTGCTGGAATCATACATGTCATTGATTCTGGCGTATACGACCTTTGTTATCCCGCTGTGTACCTTTATGATGAGCAGCTTCTTTGATACGGTTCCGTTTGCACTTGAGGAGGCGGCAGAAATTGACGGCTGCAGCAAATCGCAGACTCTTCTGCAGATCATTCTGCCGCTGTCGATACCGAGTCTGGTTTCTACGGGATTGTATGCATTTATTAATGCATGGAATGAGTTCATGTTCGGATATATATTTATCTCTACGGATAAATACCGTACACTGACGCCTGCGATCATGCTTTTCAAGGGTGCAAATACCGTTGACTGGGGCGGCCTGATGGCAGGCTCTGTAATAGCGGTCATTCCGGTAACATTAATATTCCTGTTCCTGCAGAGATATTTCCTGGCAGGCCTGATGAGCGGTTCGGTGAAAGGATAAAGGAGAATATAAGATGAGACGCATAGATTTATGTGAAAATCATATTAACATGACATGGGAGATTACGGATCATAACGAGATCAAGCTGCTTCATTTTTCGGTTCTGCCGTTTGAGGAGGACAGTATTACGTCCGATCATGGAACGGAGACGTTTTATCCGGTTGAGATCCTGGTGTCCGGCCAGGACAGGGTCGGAGAACGCCACGGAGCAAAATATATGCAGACGGCTCCGGGATACCGTATGAAATACAAGGATTTTAAGGACTACAGAAATGAAAACGGAAGAAAGCTTGAGGTGGTAACGGAGGATCAGGGGACAGGGATTCTGGCCGTAAGCCATATGCAGTTTTACGACGGGATCTCGGTGATCCGCTCCTGGACGGAGGTTACGAATACAGGCAGCGAGCCCCAGGGAATGGAGTATGTGTCTTCCTTTTCCCTTAACGGAATCGAAAAAGAAGGAATGCGGGACTTTGATGAAAAGATGAAGCTTTATATCCCGCATAATGCATGGCAGAAGGAGCTTCACTGGAGCTCATACCGGCTGAAGGATCTGGGACTTTCCATATCACAGCCGAAGGGCTTTCATCATTCTTCTAAGACGATCGGGATCGGAAATACCGGGAACTGGTCTGCAAAAGAATATATTCCGATGGGATATCTTGAGAATGAAGAGACGAATTCCTCTCTGTTCTGGCAGATCGAGCATAACGGCTCATGGTATTGGGAGATCAGTGATCAGGACGGCCACGTATATTTGAAGCTCAGCGGCCCTACGGAGCATCATAACCACTGGTGGAAAAATTTAAAACCGGGAGAAACCTTTACCACCGTTCCGGTAAGCGTAGGAAGCACGGCCGGCGGCTTTGACAATGCCATGGGCGAGCTTACGAAGTACAGAAGAGCTATCCGGCGTGTAAATGATGACAACAAGAACCTGAAGATTATTTTTAATGATTATATGAACTGTCTTTTCGGCGATCCGACGACAGAAAAGGAAATTCCGCTTATCGATAAGGCTGCAGAGGCAGGGTGCGAGTATTTCTGTGTTGACTGCGGCTGGTATTCCGAAGGCTACTGGTGGGACGGCGTAGGCGAATGGCTGCCTTCGAAGGAAAGGTTCCCGGGCGGTCTTAAGGAAGTGATGGATTATATCAGAAGCAAGGGTATGATCCCGGGTGTATGGCTTGAGCTTGAGGTTATGGGTATCAAGTGCCCGAAGGCAGATAAGGTACCGGATGACTGGTATTTCATCCGCCACGGCAAGAGGGTGTACGACAGAAGCCGTTATCAGCTTGATTTCAGAAATCCGCAGGTTATAGAGCATGCGACCGAGGTAATCGACCGTCTGGTAAATGAATACGGTGTCGGCTATATCAAGATGGATTATAATATAGAGCCCGGAATCGGAACCGAGCTTCATGCAGACAGCTTCGGAGACGGACTTCTGGGGCACAACCGGGCTTATCTTAAATGGCTTGACGGGATATTTAAAAAGTATCCGGATCTGGTGATCGAGAATTGCTCGTCCGGCGGGCTCAGGATGGATTATGCCATGCTGTCACGCTACAGCATCCAGTCAACCAGTGACCAGGAGGACTATGTAAGGTACGCAACGATCGCCGCCAATTCTCCGTCCGCGCTTACACCGGAGCAGTCGGCGATCTGGTCCTATCCGCTGCGGGAAGGAGACCGTGAGGAGGTTATTTATAATATGGTAAATGCGATCCTCCTAAGAATCCACCAGAGCGGCCATCTGCCGGAGCTTAGCGAGGAGAGGTTCCGCTATGTGAAGGAGGCGCTT
>CAQNVT010000207.1 GCA_948844705.1 uncultured Dorea sp. | reverse complement strand
TGGACGCCTCAAAGACATGGATACTCTCCTGCCTCCCCTCATATGCCTGATACGGATACCGGAAAAGCTCCCGCTCAAGATGCGACAGCCCCGCGTTGTCCCTGTAGCGCCAGACCACCTCATCAGCTATAATCACGTCCCAAATTAGAAATACCCTGTCCCTATTTCGCAATACCTGCCAGTATTGCCCCAAGCATTACATATGCATCCGCAAGATTTGCCGTAATCCGCGACAAAAACTTATTCTTGCTCTGCACGCCGATATAATCAATCACCTTTCCTCGTACGAGGCGGTCATAAACATTACTGAAGGCACCGGCGCTTAAGAACACCATTCCAAGCTTTTTAAAAAGCCGTCCTTTCCTTATAAACAGCCAGAGATCATACAGGATAACCCCTGCTCCTACTCCGGCGGAGGCTCCTTTTACAATCCCCGGATGATCCTGCAGTGTGTCGAGCAGAAATCCTCTGTTGTAGACTTTCCTCAGCACTACTTTATCTATAATCGTTTCTCTTTCTTCTTTTTCCTTAAATGTGTTTTCAATATACTGCTTAATTCCCATGTCCAGGCATACAAGCACAAGAAAGAGTCCGCCCATAACCGTAAGCATCAAAGCACCTCTTTAATCCTCTGAATCTCTTCCTCGTGTCCCACTATCTCCCCATCCCTCTTTTCAATGGCCTCGCAAAGCGCCGTATAATCAAGGTCGGAAACCTCGCCGCTTCGGAATTTGTCATATACCATACGGCCGATCTCGATAAAATCTCTTTCATTGGCACGTTTTAGGGATCGTATCTGGCTTTTGTGTTTTTCTACCTCGAAGGTATCTCCTGCCTTCCTCCCGATATCATCTGCTACATCCGACAATCTTTTTCCTAAATCCTCAAAAAAATCTGACATCCTTCTTTTCTCCTTTTCCATATGTATTTTACAGGCTTCGCAAACGGTCCAGTGACTGGTAGATATCTATAGTTCCGTATCCCCATTCCCGATTAGGATATTTCGGAAGTACCTCCTGATTCGTCCCCAACAGGATAATATTTTTCACCTCGCTGGTCGTAATGCCCATATTACCCGGTTGTTTCAGGTACCACTCCATAATCAGTGCAGAAGCGCCCGAAGTAATCCCCGCTGCGATACTGGAGCCGCTGCGCTTTTCAAATCTCCCATTTGGACCGGCGCCGGTCACCTGTACGCCCGGCGCTGCAAAATTGGGTTTTATTAGATTATTTCTAGTATACCCTCTTCCTGAATTAATATCAACACTATTATCAAGTCCATTATAATAAGAAACTGTAATTGCATTCCGCGTACAACTCGGATCCGTCACCGTATAATCCGGATTCGCCTCTAAAAAATATACGCTTTTGCTTAAAAATTCCTTCATGGATATCCAGATATGAAATATCCCGTCCGCTATCCTGAGCGGCTCTACACCTATGCGCCAAATCCCCTGCATTGCTTCTCTGAACCGGAAAAAAAGAAGCTGTGAATCATTATTGTCCATGAGAAGCCGATACTCAATATCTAACGCAGTACGGTCAAAAATAAATTTTAAATTATAACGTATTGCCTGCCTCACAGATATTGTCGGACTTTTCTCTCCCGACGGAGAGATCACATATACTGTCACTACATTCGGCAGTGTTGTCCACAATTCAGCCACAAATTCCGTATTTCCTTCCTCTACGCGGATCTCCACCTCCATGGCGCCCTTTCCCGGTTCAAGCACTCCCTGATAATGATGCCTTTGGCTCGCCTCGTTTCCTGCACCGATCACGACACAGTGATTCAGCATCCCTGCATAATTGTCAAGAAGCGCCGAAAGAGTAGTTGTCCCGTTATGTCCTCCAAAGCTGCTCCCCAGAGCAAGACATATAACAAGCGGCATCTTTTTTCTTTCCGCCAGCTTATAAAGATAGTAAAGTCCCTGTATAATATCTGTTTCCTGAAAGCAGAGCGCATTTTCGCTGATTCCGTAAAAATCCTTCAGATACGTCTTTGCCTCCTTTAATTTTACCATAGCAATCGTCGCCTTCGGCGCCGCCCCGTGAAAACGGTTTGCCAGATCGGGACTTCCCGCCGCCACGCTCGCCAAAAAACTGCCATGTCCTTCAGTATCCATACTCGGCACAATTTCTTCCGGATTCTCTGAGCGAATTGCCTCGTTGATCATCTCCTCCGTATATTCACTTCCATAGGCAAATCCCTCCGGAAGCTCACCTGTCTGTATCGTCTGATCCCAGATTCCTGCAATACGGGTATTCCCGTCCGGGCTGCGGAAAACAGGATTCCTGTAATCGATTCCTGTATCTACAAAACCGATCATGATCCCCTCTCCCTGAAGCATCAGCGTCGGATAATTCTGCACCACGCTGATTCCCGCCTCATTCACGGCATCTGTATCAATCAGTGCATAACATCCCGGAATACTATTATACCTGTATTTTTCTAACGTAATCTCACCTGCAAGCTCCTTATCTACATAAACTACTCTAAAATCAAATCCCACCTCCTGTACACATGTCTCGCTTTCCGGAAATACAATCTCCGTATCCTTCCTGTAATCCGGTATGATAAAATCTCTGGTTTCCTGAGACAAGATCATATCTCTGCATCTTTCCACCGGCATCAAAAATACCTCATATACTTTTTTTCAGTATATGAGGCATGTTTCCACTCTATGCACCGTTTCCGATTCTCTTTACACTCTGTGTGCGCAATGTGATAATCGGTCCGCCCGTATTCTTAATATATTCTTCTGTAATCGTTACTTGCCCGATACTGTCATCCTTTGGAATCTCATACATAATATCAAGCATAAATTCCTCTATAATCGCACGGAGAGCTCTCGCACCGGTATCCTTCTCCATTGCTTTTTTTGCGATGGCAGACAACGCTCCGTCTGTAAAATCCAGCTTCACCTCATCAAGGGCAAGAAGCTTCTGATACTGCTTAAGAATCGCATTTTTCGGTTCCTTCAATATCTGAACAAGCATATCCTCATTAAGCCCCTGCAGCGTAAACACGATAGGCAGACGCCCCAAAAACTCCGGTATCATACCGAAGTTCCTGAGATCCTCCGTAGTTACCTTACTAAGAATCGTCTTATCCTTGTCATATTTATCCTTCAGGTCCGCACCAAAGCCTATGGAGGACTGCCTGGTAAGCCTCTCCTTGATAATCGTATCAAGCTCCGGAAAGGCTCCGCCGCAGATAAATAATATATTTCTTGTATTGACCGTCGTAAGCGGGACCATGGCATTTTTACTGTTGGCTCCCACCGGAACCTCGATATCGCTCCCCTCTAAAAGCTTTAACATACCCTGCTGTACGGATTCGCCGCTTACGTCTCTCTGGTTCGTATTCTTTTTCTTCGCGATCTTATCAATCTCATCGATAAAAATAATGCCCTGCTCCGCCTTCTCCACATCATTGTCCGCTGCCGCCAAAAGCTTGGATACAACGCTCTCAATATCGTCGCCTATGTAACCTGCCTCGGTAAGGGAGGTGGCATCTGTGATTGCAAGCGGTACATCAAGAAGCCTTGCCAGTGTCTTGACAAGATAGGTCTTGCCCGAACCGGTAGGCCCGATCATAAGCATATTGGACTTTTCGATCTCAATATCGTCCATCGTATCGGTAGCCACCCTCTTATAATGGTTGTAGACCGCCACGGACATGGCTTTCTTGGCATGCTCCTGCCCTACGACATACTCGTCCAGGCTTGCCTTGATCTTATGGGGCGCCGGAAGGTTCTTAATATCAACCAGCGGCTTTCTCTCCTCCCCTTCTTTTTTCTTCTTGATCTTCTGCCGCTTCGGAATCTGCTGCTCCATATCCGCCATGTTAAAAATCTGTACGCCGGGCATATTCATAAGCTGGCTGTAGTCGATCTGCCCGTTTGTCATGGCATCGAAGCTCTTCTGCATACAATCCTTGCATACACAGATATTATTGGGCAGCTCGATCATCTTGCCTGCCGTACGCTCCGGTCTGCGGCATACGAAACAGACCTTTTCATATTCGTCCTCTTTCTTCGTATCCTCTACCTCGCCCGTCTCCACTTTTTTTGCCTCTGTCTCCGGAGTCTCTTCTCTGTAATCCTGTTCAGACATCTCTTCTTTCCTTCCTTCTATCTGCCTTCTTCTATCATTTTTAACAGCTGTTCCTCTGAAATGATCGGAACTCCCAGCTCGTTTGCCTTCTTATTTTTCGATGATGTCGACGTCACATCATTATTGATCAGATAATTCGTTTTCGAGGTGACAGAGCCCGTCACCTTTCCGCCCAGGCTTTCGATCCGTTCCTTTGCCTCGCTGCGGTTAGCAAAATGCTCCACGCTCCCGGTGATCACAAAATTCACGCCTGAGAATATCTGCTTCTCCGCGCTCTTTTCCTCCGGAATCTCAAGCTCCGCAAGAAGCCTGTCAAGCCTCTCCACATGTCTGCCGTCGGCAAAATAATCTGCAAACGCCTTCGCAAGCACGCCGCCCACTCCCGGAATCTCGTCCAGCTCTTCCTCCGTAGCGCCTATCATCCTCTGCACGTCATAATCGAACTCTCTGCAGATCACCTTGGCATTCGCAAGCCCGATACCGGAAATACCAAGCGCATAGATCACCCTCGGAAGCGTAGTTACACGCGCCTTGTCAATGTTTGAGGCCAGATTGCGGTAGGATTTTTCCCCGAAGCCCTCGAGAGCAGTGATCTCCTCCTCATACTGCGCAAGATGAAAGATATCCGCAAACTCCTTAATATATCCTCTGGCAATAAATTTTTCCAAAGTAGCCTCTGAAAGTCCCTCGATATTGAGCGCATCCCTGCTCACGAACAGGGAAAAAGCCTTCACATGCTTTGCCTGGCAGTCCGGATTCGTACAATAAAGCGCCTTTGCATTACTTATCTGCCTTATCTCTGTTTTCCCTCCGCACACCGGACATAAATGTTATTCAAGAAATTCCCACCAAAGGTTTCATTATTTATGAATGGAACCTGTTGCTTCCGACAAAGTTAGAATAAAAAAAT
>CAQNVT010000206.1 GCA_948844705.1 uncultured Dorea sp. | reverse complement strand
GGGGGACTGTATGTTCTGGGATGAGTCTGAAAAAAAGCTTTCAGTCGTTTATCTCGATGGTTACCAGCGCGATGTGGGAGTAGGAACTCCGGCAAATATACTGGAAGCGGTAGACCGGGGAGTGGACTTTTTCGACTGTGTATATCCGAGCCGCAACGGAAGGCACGGGCATGTCTATACAAATGAAGGGAAGCTGAATCTTTTCAACGCACAGTACGAGCTGGATGCGCGCCCGATCGAGGAAGGCTGCGGCTGTCCCGTATGCCGTACCTATTCAAGGGCCTATATCAGGCATCTCTTAAAGGCGAAGGAGATGCTCGGCATGAGGCTGTGCGTGCTTCATAATCTGTATTTTTATAATACGATGATGACAGAGATACGCGGAGCGATCGAAGAGGGCAGATATAAGGAATATAAAGAGGAAAAGCTTCGGAAGGTGACGGGCGGGAAATATTAAATTTGCATGAATTAGGGAAAATTACTTGATGAAAAGGGTAATATCCTGTATGATAGCAATAGTGTTTAATGAGATTTAGGAGGAAGAATTGTATGTTTACATTAGCAGCACAGGCGCAGGGCGGAATGAGCTGGGTGTTATTACTGGTTGTATACGCAGTGATTTTCGGAGGTTTCTGGTTCATTTTTATCAGACCGCAGAAAAAGGAGCAGAAGAGAATACAGGCGATGATCGCTGATATGGAAGTCGGAGATACCGTGCTTACAACAAGCGGTTTTTATGGTGTGATCATTGATATTCAAGATAATGATATCATTGTAGAGTTTGGCAACAACAAGAACTGCCGTATTCCGATGCAGAAGGCAGCAGTGGCACAGATCGAGAAGGCATCCGCGGAGTAGGGACTTGCCGCAGATTAAAACAGATTTTTAAAGAGCAGGAAATGGAGATCAGATGCAGGGTTCTCTTTTTTCCTGCTTTTTGTGCATGGAGGTTTATGAACGGCAGGTATATGATAATAGCGGCCGGCCGTACTTATAAAATGAAAGGATTACAGCGTGCGGGATATTCCGCAGTATCAGGTTGTTGAAAAATGGGAAATACAGATTTAGATAAAAATACAGAATACAATTATGGGATCGGCCTGTTCAGAATTATTTCCATGTTCATGGTTCTTATTCTCCATATATTGGGGCATGGCAGCATCTGGGACGCGACAGATGCATTGACTGTAAATCATGAGACAGCATGGCTTCTTGCAGTGGGAGCCTACTGTGCCGTGAATTCCTATGCGCTGATCTCCGGTTATGTGGGGTATGGGAAAAGGCATAAATATTCAAAATTATTGTATTTGTATCTGCAAGTGATCTTTTATACACTTATTACTACGGCAGTATTTTATGTTTACCGGCCGGAGCTTATTGGTCCGCAGGCGCTGTTTCATGCGGCCTTTCCGTTTGCGTTTAACACATACTGGTATTTCACGGCATATTTCTGCCTGTTTTTTTTCATGCCATTTTATAATCTTATGTTAGATACTTTTGACAGGGCAGTGATGAAAAAAATGCTTGTTACGATGTTTGTCGTTTTTTCAGTATTGCCGGTTCTGTTTCAGTCGGATTTTCCGTTTACGGGTAATGGCTTCAGCTTTTTGTGGCTTTCCGTACTGTATATTGCGGGCGCTTATATGAAAAAATATGCGGGTGCGCTTTCCTATAATAATAAGAAAAATCTCCTGGGATATTTTTTCTGTGTGATTCTGACGTGGATGTCAAAAATTGTTATAGAGTTTGTGAATTTCAAAAAGACCGGAACACCTGGGGACGGTAATTATCTGATCAGCTATGTATCTCCTACAATCGTGTCCTGTTCTGTTTTTTTGCTTCTGTTCTTTTCCAGGCTGGACTGCAGGGAGGGGCTTAAGCGATTGATACGTTTCTTTGTGCCGGTTTCTTTCGGTATCTATCTCTTTCATGAAGAGCCGCTGATCAGAGAAGCATTTATTGTAGGGGCCTTCCGGCATTATATAGAGCTGAATCCGTTTTTAATGGTTTTAGCTGTCTTGATTACCGCACTGGTAATCGGATTTGCAGGCGCTTTGATCGACCGCGTCAGGCTGGAAATTTTTAATATATTAAAGGTAAAACAGCATTGCGGCAATATTGAAAGGTACATAGAATCCTTGTGTCAGGAAGGCAAATAAATTTTCATTTAGGAAAAAAGATGTTATAATAATAACAAAATGCGGGAATGCTCCGCAGAGATTATACGGACAATAAGGAGGAAAAGAAGATGGGAACACCACATAATGCGGCAGAAAAAGGAGATATTGCAAAGACAGTACTGATGCCGGGCGATCCGCTCCGTGCAAAATACATTGCGGATACATATCTCGAAAATGTAAAATGCTTTAACACGGTAAGAAATATGTTCGGATACACAGGCACCTATAAGGGAAAAGAGCTTTCCGTCATGGGAGGCGGCATGGGGATACCATCCATAGGAATCTACAGCTATGAGCTGTATCATTTTTATGATGTAGACAGCATTATCCGCATCGGCTCTGCCGGAGCGATGCAGGAGGATGTAAACGTCATGGATATCGTGATCGGAATGGGCGCCTGCACCAACTCCAATTACGCGGACCAGTACGGGCTTCCGGGGACCTTTGCACCGATTCCCGACTATGACCTGCTGGAGAGGGCGGTAAATACTGCCCGGGCAAAGGGCGCAAACGTAAAGGTAGGCAACATTTTGTCCTCGGACGTATTTTACAATGATATGGAGGATTTCAACGACAGATGGAAACGAATGGGCGTGCTCGCCGTAGAGATGGAGGCGGCCGGCCTTTATATGAACGCGGCGAGAGCCGGGAAAAAGGCTCTCTGTATCCTGACTGTCTCCGACCATTTGTATAAAGAAGCTTCCCTGAGCGCTGAGGAACGCCAGACCGGATTTAATCAGATGATGGAAATAGCGTTGGAGCTTTAATTTATTAGTTTAGTAAATTAAAGTCTTGAAACATGGCATAAAATGCGATATTATGGTACAAGCGTAACTGTGAAGGTACTGAACAGTTAGTACAAGGTTTAAATGAGAAGGGAAGATGAGAAGCATGAATTTGAAAATCGGTGTGATTAAGGGGGACGGAATCGGTCCGGAGATCGTAACGGAGGCGATGAAGGTCCTTGATAAAGCGGCAGATAAATACGGGCATACCATAGAGTATACGCAGCTTTTAATGGGAGGCGCGTCCATCGATGTACATGGTATTCCGCTGACAGACGAGACGATTGAAGCGGCAAAGGCCTGTGATGCAGTCCTGATGGGATCCATCGGAGGGGATGCGAAGACGTCTCCGTGGTATAAGCTGGAGCCTTCAAAAAGGCCGGAGGCGGGGCTTCTTAAGATCCGGAAAGCGCTGAACCTGTTTGCAAATTTACGCCCGGCGATTCTCTATGACGAGCTTAAGGGTGCATGTCCGCTTAAGGAGGAGATCACCGGAGGCGGCTTTGACATGATGATCATGCGGGAGCTTACGGGCGGTTTATATTTCGGTGAGAGAAGGACGGTAGAGGAGGGCGGTGTTCTGACGGCCTACGATTCTCTTACATATAATGAGGGAGAGATCCGCCGGATCGCGAAGCGCGGCTTTGACATTGCCATGAAGCGCAGGAAAAAAGTGACGAGCGTAGACAAGGCAAATGTGCTGGATTCCTCCAGGCTCTGGCGAAAGGTTGTAGAGGAGGTTGCGACGGAGTATCCGGAGGTTACCCTGGAGCATATGCTGGTGGATAATTGTGCGATGCAGCTTGTAAAGGACCCGAAGCAGTTTGACGTCATCCTTACAGAGAATATGTTTGGGGATATTTTATCCGATGAGGCGAGTATGGTGACGGGGTCTATCGGAATGCTTGCAAGCGCCAGCCTGAATGAGACAAAGTTCGGGCTTTATGAACCAAGCGGCGGCTCCGCACCGGATATTGCAGGGAAAGGAATCGCAAACCCGATCGCAACGATTCTGTCGGCGGCAATGATGCTAAGGTTCAGCTTTGATCTTGACAAGGAGGCAGATGCGATCGAGAATGCCGTGGCAGAGGTTCTTAAGGCAGGCTACCGCACCGGGGATATTATGTCCGAGGGTAAGGAAAAGGTCGGTACGGCAAAAATGGGAGATTTGATATCGGAATATATAAATTGATTGGAGGATAACGAACTATGAGAAGTGATACAGTTACGAAGGGAAAGCAGCAGGCGCCGCACCGTTCCTTATTTAATGCGCTGGGACTTACGAAGGAGGAGATGGAGAGACCGTTAGTCGGGATCGTAAGCTCTTATAATGAGATCGTGCCGGGGCATATGAATCTGGATAAGATCGTGGACGCAGTAAAGCAGGGCGTTGCCATGGCAGGCGGAACGCCGATCGTATTTCCGGCGATCGCCGTATGCGACGGAATTGCCATGGGGCATATCGGAATGAAATATTCTCTTGTCACGAGAGACCTGATCGCGGATTCTACGGAGGCGATGGCGCTGGCACACCAGTTTGACGCACTTGTCATGGTACCGAACTGTGATAAGAATGTTCCGGGGCTTCTGATGGCGGCGGCAAGAATTAATGTTCCGACCATTTTTGTAAGCGGCGGCCCGATGCTGGCGGGACACGTGAAGGGCGAGAAGAGAAGTCTTTCCAGTATGTTTGAGGCAGTGGGAGCCAATGCGGCGGGAACCATGTCCGATGAGGACCTGTGTGAATTTGAAAATAAGGTATGCCCGACCTGCGGATCCTGCTCCGGTATGTATACGGCAAACAGTATGAACTGCCTTACAGAGGTGCTTGGCATGGGACTTGGCGGAAACGGAACAATTCCGGCGGTATATTCGGCAAGGATCCGGCTGGCAAAGCAGGCAGGTATGCAGGTAATGAAGCTCTGGGAGAAAAATATCCGTCCGAGAGACATTATGACGGAGAAGGCGGTCCTAAATGCGCTGACTGTGGATATGGCGCTTGGATGTTCTACCAACAGTATGCTTCATCTTCCGGCGATCGCACATGAGATCGGCATGGATTTTGAGATCGATTTTGCAAACGGTATCAGCGAGAAGACTCCGAATCTCTGCCACCTTGCACCGGCAGGGCCGACCTATATGGAGGATCTGAATGAGGCCGGCGGCGTCTATGCGGTAATGGCAGAGTTAAATAAGAAGAATCTCATTCATACGGATTGTATGACGGTCACGGGAAGGACCGTAGGAGAGAACATAGAAGGGGCCGTTAACCGGAATCCGGAGGTAATACGTCCGATCGATAATCCATACAGCCGGACCGGCGGACTTGCGGTTCTAAAGGGCAATCTTGCTCCGGACGGAAGTGTTGTGAAGCGCTCTGCTGTTGTAGAAGAGATGCTTGTACATGAAGGCCCGGCAAGAGTATTTGACTGTGAGGAGGACGCGATCGATGCCATTAAGGGAGGAAAGATCGTGGCAGGCGATGTGGTAGTGATCCGCTATGAGGGACCGAAAGGAGGCCCCGGTATGCGCGAGATGCTGAATCCGACCTCTGCGATTGCAGGAATGGGCCTTGGCTCCAGCGTGGCGCTTATTACAGACGGACGTTTCAGCGGCGCATCCAGAGGCGCGTCCATCGGTCATGTATCACCGGAGGCGGCGGTCGGCGGTCCGATTGCGCTTGTGGAAGAGGGAGATATCATTAAGATCGACATTCCGGGTCTTAAGCTTGAGCTTGACGTATCAGAGGAAGAGCTTGCAAAGAGAAGAGAAAAATGGGAGCCGAGAGAGCCGAAGGTTACGACCGGTTATCTGGCAAGGTATGCGTCTATGGTAACATCAGGAAACAGAGGGGCGATCCTGGAGATACCAAAGAGCAGATAAGGAAACAGGCAAGGAGAAGATGAAAATATGCAGCTGACAGGATCAGAAATTGTTATTGAATGCCTGAAGGAGCAGGGCGTGGATACCGTATTCGGATATCCGGGCGGGGCAATTTTGAATGTATATGATGAATTATATAAGCATAGTGATGAGATAACCCATATTCTTACATCGCACGAGCAGGGAGCGGCTCACGCTGCGGACGGTTATGCGAGAGCAACCGGCAAGGTGGGCGTGTGCTTTGCGACAAGCGGACCGGGAGCAACCAATCTTGTTACCGGGATCGCAACCGCGTATATGGATTCGATTCCGGTCGTGGCGATCACCTGTAATGTAGGCGTGGCGCTTCTTGGAAAGGACAGCTTTCAGGAGATTGACATCGCAGGAATCACAATGCCGATCACAAAGCATAATTATATTGTAAAGGATGTAAGTGATCTGGCGGAGACGATAAGGAAGGCTTTTGTTATCGCAAAGAAGGGACGCCCGGGACCGGTTCTCATCGATATACCGAAGGATGTTACGGCCAACAGGGCGGAGTACGAACGGGCAGAGATCCCGGAGGTAAAGCCGAAGAAAACAGTGTGTGAGGAAGATATTGCAAAAGCACTGTCCATGATTGAGAAGGCAGAGAAGCCTTACATTTTCGTGGGCGGCGGAGCCGTGCTCTCAGGAGCAAGCGAGGAGCTTCGTACATTTGTAAAGAGGGTGGACGCACCGGTAACCGACAGTCTGATGGGTAAGGGCGCATTTCCCGGAACGGACCCGCTTTATACGGGAATGCTCGGCATGCATGGGACGAAAACCTCCAACTACGGAGTCAGCGAATGTGATCTTCTGATCGTGGTTGGGGCAAGGTTCAGCGACCGCGTGACCGGTAACGCAAAAAAATTTGCAGACAATGCGAAGATTCTGCAGTTTGATGTGGATGAGGCGGAGATGAATAAAAATGTGCTGATCACGGAAGGTGTTGTCGGCGACATTAAAGTAATTCTTGAGATTTTGAATGAAAGACTTCCGCAGCAGAATCATACGGAATGGATCCGGACAATTATGGACTATAAAGAGAGGTATCCCCTTTCCTATCATCCGGATATTTTGACAGGGCCTTATGTCGTGGAGGAGATTTACCGCCAGACGAAGGGTGAGGCGGTGATTGTCACAGAGGTAGGACAGCATCAGATGTGGGCGGCACAGTATTATAAGTATACGAAGCCGAGAACCTTCCTGACCTCAGGAGGTCTCGGAACGATGGGCTACGGCCTTGGCGCGTCTCTCGGAGCGAAGACGGGTATGCCGGATAAAACGGTGGTTAATATTGCCGGAGACGGATGCTTCCGCATGAATATGAATGAGATTGCGACGGCGGTACGCCATAATATTCCGGTGATCCAGGTCGTGATCAACAACCATGTGCTCGGTATGGTGCGCCAGTGGCAGAATCTGTTCTACGGACAGAGATATTCTGCGACGGTGCTGAATGATGCCGTGGACTTTGTGAAGCTTGCAGAGGCCATGGGCGCTGTCGGTATCCGCGCGGCGACAAAGGAGGAGTTCGCGGAAGCATTTGCGGAAGCGCTCACGCTTAACCGGCCGGTGGTGATCGACTGTCAGATCGACTGTGATGACAAGGTATGGCCGATGGTGGCTCCGGGAGCATCAATCCGTGAGGTGTTTGACGAGAAGGATTTACAGGAGAAGGAAAACAATTAGCCAGATAGAAGTGGAGGAATGAAAATGAGCAGAGTGTATAATTTTTCAGCAGGACCGGCAGTATTGCCGGAGGAAGTATTAAGGGAAGCAGCACAGGAGATGTTAGACTACAGAGGAACCGGTATGTCCGTGATGGAAATGAGTCACCGCTCAAAGGATTTCCAGAATATTATTGACGAGGCCGAGGCGGATCTCCGTGAGCTTATGAAAATCCCGGACGACTACGAGGTGCTGTTTTTGCAGGGCGGCGCTTCCCAGCAGTTTGCCATGATTCCGATGAATCTGATGAAAAACGGCGTCGCGGATTATATCGTGACGGGACAGTGGGCGAAAAAGGCGGCGCAGGAGGCAGAAAAATACGGCAAGGTCAATGTGATAGCATCGTCTGCCGACAAGACATTTTCCTACATTCCGAATGTTTCGGATCTTCCGGTTTCCGAGGATGCAGACTATGTATATATCTGTGAAAATAATACGATCTACGGAACGAAATACAAGGAGCTTCCGGATACGAAGGGAAAGACGCTGGTTGCTGACGTGTCCTCCTGCTTCTTATCGGAGCCCCATGACGTGACGAAATACGGAGTCATTCACGGCGGCGTGCAAAAAAATGTGGGGCCGGCCGGAACGGTTATTGTGATCATCAGAAAGGACCTGATCACAGACGAGGTGCTTCCGGGAACTCCGACCATGCTGAAGTATAAGACACATGCAGATGCGGGCTCTCTTTATAATACTCCGCCGGCATACGGCATTTACATTTGCGGCAAGGTGTTCAAATGGCTGAAAAAGCAGGGCGGCCTTGTGGCGATGAAGGAGCATAACGAGAAAAAGGCAAAAATTCTCTATGACTACCTGGATCAGAGCAAAATGTTCCGGGGAACGGTCGTTAAGAAGGACCGTTCGCTTATGAATGTTCCCTTTGTCATCGGAGATGAGGAGCTGGAAGCAAAATTTGTAAAAGAGGCGAAGGAAGCCGGGCTTGTGAGCCTTAAGGGACACCGTACGGTAGGCGGTATGCGTGCAAGTATTTATAATGCAATGCCGGCCGAGGGTGTTAAGGCTCTGGTGGAATTTATGAAAAGGTTTGAGGAGGAGAATCTGTAATTATGTATAGCTATCACTGTTTAAATCCGATCTCGGACGTAGGGTTAGAAAAATTTACCGCAGAATATGCGCCGGTCAGCACGCCGGATAAGGCGGATGCGATTCTTGTAAGAAGCGCCGTAATGCATGAGATGGAATTCGGAAGGAAGCTTAAGGCGATCGGAAGAGCCGGAGCCGGGGTAAACAACATTCCTCTTGACCGGTGCGCGGAGGAAGGTATCGTCGTGTTTAACACGCCGGGGGCGAATGCCAACGGCGTAAAGGAGCTTGTGCTTGCCGGAATGCTTCTTGCGTCCAGAGATATTATCGGAGGAATCAACTGGGTGCAGGAGAATGAAGAGGACGGCAATATTGCCAGGGATGCGGAGAAGGCAAAGAAGGCATTTGCCGGATGCGAGCTGGAGGGAAAGAAGCTCGGAGTGATCGGCCTTGGCGCTATCGGAGTGCTGGTTGCCAATGCGGCTGCAAACCTGGGCATGGACGTATACGGCTATGATCCGTATGTATCCGTAGACTCTGCATGGAGACTGTCGAGAAGCATCCACCATGCCAAGACGGCAGATGAAATCTACAAGGACTGCGATTATATCACGATCCACGTGCCGGCCATGGACAGCACGAAGGGCATGATCGATAAAGGAGCCGTCAGCCTGATGAAGGACGGTGTTGTCATGCTTAACTTTCCAAGAGACGTACTGGTAGATGAGGAGGCCATGGTGGATGCGCTTCTGTCCGGAAAAGTAAAGCATTATGTGACCGATTTCCCGACACCGGTGATTGCCGGGGTAAAAGGGGCGATCGTAATTCCTCATCTCGGAGCTTCGACAGAGGAGGCAGAGGATAACTGCGCAAAGATGGCGGTCAGGCAGGTAAAAGACTACCTGGAGAACGGCAATATTCACAATTCCGTAAATTATCCCAACTGCGATATGGGAATGCGGGGAGAAAATACGAGGATCCTTCTGCTGCACAGGAATGTTCCGAACATGATCGGACAGTTTACGAAGATCCTCGCAGATGATAACATGAATATTGCTGATATGACAAATAAAAGCAAAGGCAAATATGCCTATACAATGATTGATATAGATTCCAAGGTGCCGGAAAGAGTGGCGCAGGATCTTGAAAATGTAAAAGAAGTATTAAGAGTCCGGGTGATCGGATAATAGTTAGGGACGTAGTAAAAACAGATTGTAATTGATCCGGAGATTTGTTATAATCATACAAATATGTTAAATATATGAAAAGTTTCCAGTGCCGGGCAGAAGCTATTGCTTCTGTCAGGTTAAAAGGGAATCAGGTGTAAGTCCTGAGCGATCCGGTCACTGTGAGCAGGGAGCGCGGCTGCGGGATGCCATTGCATAAAGATATGTGAGAAGGTGCGGCCAGGCGATGATCTGTAAGCCAGGAAACCTGCTGGAAATGTTGATGAACAGCTTCCGACGAAAGTGGTTTCATGTAAAGAGATTAAAACTATGAGTTTTCATAGTTTTTTGGTGATGCCTGTTTTCAGAAAGAAAGCAGGCATATTCTTTATGTGCGCCCAGTATGTGCGCAATCTAATCGGTGAAAGTGTGTTCTAAGACAAAGATATGGCTGGCATATATTAAAAAGGCAAAGGAGTGAAGGAATTTATGAAAATGTGGATGCGAAAAGGACTGTCAGGGCTGCTGACAGCGGCCATGCTGATATCTTGTGCGGCAGGATGCGGTATAGACGTATCAGCAGAGGAAGCGGCACCGACGCCGGAAATCATACAGGAGGAGCAAATGCCTGCAGAGACGGGGCAAATGCCCGCAGAGGAAGAGCAGCTGCCGGGAGAAGAGGAGCAACCGCCTGCAGAGGTTAAAGAGCCTGCGGAGGAGGAGCAGATGCCTGCAGAAGAAGAGCAGACATCTGCGGAGGAGGTGCAGCAGCCTGCAGAAGGTGAGAAGCCGGCCGGGGAGGAAGCAGTGTCCGGCAGTTCGGCAGAATCGGTATCTCCGGGAACACAGGAGGAAAAAGCCGGACCTTTGGAGCTTCAGTCGGAGGAACCTGCTCAGTCCGGAACCGAACAGGCGCCGGTCGATAACAGCACCACACTTGCCGACGGGAATTACGTGCTCGGGGAGGGTCAGTTCAGTTATAGCGGAGGAACCGGCAAGGTAAAGATTACATGCGGCGGAGTAAGAGTTGCAGGTGGAAAGGCATATGGAATTATCCAATTCAGTAGTAAAAATTATACAAGGATAAAAGTCGGCTGCATCGAATATGAAATGTCGGTTGTGGACGGAAAGGCTCAGGCAGAGGTGCCGGTTAAGATCAACGGAATAACGGATATCAGCGGCTATACGACGGCTATGAGCGATCCTCACTGGGTTGATTATCAGATAACGATTTCTATTTCGGAAGATACCGGAAATGATAAGGAGGATAATGATAAACCGGGCGATAATAAACCGGGTGATAATAAGCCGGGGGATGAAAAACCAGGCGCCTCCATGTTAAAGGACGGGAAATACTCTATCGGAGTAGATTCCAGCGCGGCTATGTTCAGAGTGACAGATTGTACGCTGACGGTAAAGAGCAAGAAAATTTCCGCAGTGATTACCTTAAGCGGAACGGGCTATGGATACCTGTATCTCGGAACAGCCGTGGAAGCGGCAGGTGCGGCCCGGTCGGAATGGATACCGTTTGCGGCAGATAAGAATGGTAAATATACTTATACTCTGAATTTGGAAAGCATCGATGCTCCGATTGCGGTTGCGGCGTATTCTACGAAAAATAAAGTATGGTACGACCGGACCCTGACGTTTAAGAAGGATACACTCATCTCGCTGGGAGGAGAAAATCAGGGCAGTAATACCGGAAATCAGGGCGGCAGTACAGGCAATACCGGAAGCGGCACCGGAAATCAGGGCGGAGGTACGGGAAGCAATAATTCTTCATGGAGCGCAACCGTCGGCGGAAGCACGGCCGGTGTTAACAGCTCGATAAATCTGGCAGACGGAACCTATACTCCGGACCAATTCAGCTTCTCGGGAGGAACAGGAAGAGTTTCCATAAGCTGTCCGAAGGTTGTGGTCAGAGGCGGGCAGGCCTACGCAACAATTGTTTTTGGCAGCGGTGCATACAGCTATGTCAAGGCGGACGGGAGCACATATTACGGCGTGAATACGGCGGGTACTTCAACCTTTGAGATACCGGTGCAGCTCAATCAGAACAATACGATTATTGGGTGTACGACAAGGATGTCGGCGGCTCATGAGATTATATACAGTATTTTTGTATATATAGAGGGTGCGTCAGGCGGCGATGCCTCGGAGCAGGCGGCAGCAGGTAAGCTGTCGGCGACAGAATTAAGCAAGGAAGCGCCGAAGATTGCCGGACTTACATTCGCAGAAGAGACGAAGGCAGAGGAGGCCGAGTATTATAAGATTTTTAAGTATGAAGGCGGCATTACCTGCATAGAGATTGATCTTGGCGTAGATATAGATAAGGACCTTAAGCTGTACGGCAAAGAGATTCTCCGGTATCTGGTCGTACCGTACGATGCAGAGATTCCGGCAGGGCTTGACAAGGAAATGGTGGTAATCAGACAGCCGGATAAAGAGTCGGGCGAATCCTTTCATGCGTATGTAGCGTCCCGGGATGCACTCCAGTGGATGGATGACATGGGACAATTAGAAAATATTGCCCTGCTGGGTATGAAGGAGGAGGAATGTGAGACGGAAAATGTACAGAAACTTTTTCAGGATAAAAAGATTACATTTGGCGGTACATATAATAATATGAAATATAAAGCGTTTGTCAAAGCAAAATGTGACCTGGCCGTCATGCCCGCGGAGATTCTTCCGGCAAAAGACGGTGAAGCGGATTTAGAAAAATATATAGAGGCAGCCGAGTACTTAGACGAATTGGATATCCCGTTGTTTGTCGATCGTTCTTCTCTGGAAAAAACGAAAAAAGGACGAAACGAGTGGATTAAAGTATACGGGATCATTTTTGGCTGTGAGGATGAGGCGGATGCATTGTGTCAGGCAGAGACAGAGAAAGGATAATACGGCATGAGGAAGAGACAGGGCAGATGTATATTAAGCGGCGCCGTCATACTAATGCTGGTTCTTATGACGGTACTGGGAAGCGGCTGCGGCAAGAAACAGGAAGAGAAGACATCAGACAGCCGGACTGCGGCGGAAAAAGAACTGGCAGATGAAGGCGTAAATAAGGGGGCGGAGGCGGATCTTTCGGATGCACCGAAGATATCGGGGCTTGTCTGTGAGTCGAAGCTCAGCCTTCAATATGCAGAAGCATTTCAGGTGTATAAGTATAATGACGGTTTTCAGGTGATTGACGTAAAAAACAGTCTTTCTTATCTGGTAGTGCCGGAGGGCGGTGAGGCTCCGGAGGATCTGCCGGAGGGGATGACTGTGTTAAAGCAGCCGGCAGAGCATATCTATGTTGCCGCTACGGCTACGATGGCCATGTTTCATGCGCTTGACGGACTGGGACAGGTGAAATTCAGCGCGCTTAACGCGGAAGGCTGGTATGTGGATGAGGCAAGAGAGGCCATGGAAGCCGGTGAGATCAGGTTTGCAGGGAAATACAGTGAGCCGGACTATGAGATGCTGGTGAACGAGGACTGTGACCTGGCGGTGGAATCGCAGATGATCCATCATACACCGAAGGTTATGGAGATGCTTCAGATGATGGACATTCCGGTATTTGTCGATTGTTCCAGCAACGAGGGGCATCCTCTTGGAAGGGTGGAGTGGATTAAAGTATACGGCATCCTGCTGGATAAAGAGGAAGAAGCAGACGCTTTTTTTGAGGAGCAGACAAAGGTTCTGGAGGAGCTTGAAGGATTTCAGAATACAGAGCAGTCGGTGGTATATTTCTACATTAATTCAAGCGGTCAGGCCGTCGTAAGGACAGGGACCGATTATATAGCCAGGATGATCGAAATCGCAGGCGGGCGGTATCCCTTTGACAGCCTTGCAGACGAATCAAAGAGTACAGTAACGATTACGATGGAGGAATTTTACGCAGCGGCAGCAGATGCAGATTATATGATCTATAATGCTTCGATTGATAATAAGCTGGATTCCATAGCGGATCTGACCGCAAAGGATGAGATCCTGAAGGATATAAAGGCTGTAAAAGAGGGAAATGTATTCTGCACGGATAAGGATTTTTATCAGGCAACCGATATTGCATCGGAGATGATTTCCGATATTCACCTTATGCTGACGGGCGGCGACGAGGATGAGATGACATTTTTATACAGGGTAAAAAAATGACAGAGAATAGCTTTCATTATGAAAATTTAAAAAGATGCGGCCGGTATGCCGCCGTATTTGCCGTGATGCTTCTGGCGCTTCTGGTTATGACCGTAATGAATATCAATACAGGAACCGTAGATATTTCAGCGCCGGAGATCTTCAGGATCATATTTACCGGACAGGCGGAAAGGACAGAGTATAATATTATCTGGCAGATCCGTCTGCCGCGGATTCTTATGGCGGCTGTTTTAGGAGGCGCGTTATCTTTATCCGGCTTTCTTCTGCAGGTGTTTTTCAATAATCCGATTGCGGGTCCTTTTATTCTCGGGATATCTTCCGGGGCAAAGATGGTAGTGGCGCTTATGATGATTTTCTGCCTGAGCAGTATTGGTAGCTTTTCCTCCTATGCGCTTGTAGGGGCGGCGTTCGCGGGCTCTCTTTTGTCTGTGGGCTTTGTGCTTCTCGTTTCCAAAAAGCTTCAGAATATGTCTGCGCTTCTGGTTGCCGGAATCATGATCTCCTATATATGCTCGGCAATTACGGATTTTGTCGTTACCTTTGCGGAGGATTCGGATATCGTGAATCTGCACGGCTGGTCTTTGGGCAGCTTTTCCGGAATGAGCTGGAGCAATGTGCGTATCGGTCTGGTGATCGTTACCGTAACCTTTATTTTTACGTTTCTTCTGTCTAAACCGATCGGAGCTTATCAGATGGGAGAGGCCTATGCCAGGAGCATGGGGGTAAATATTAAGGTTTTCCGGGTTGTACTGATCCTGCTGTCCAGTATATTTTCCGCATGTGTCACGGCGTTTGCGGGGCCTGTTTCCTTTGTGGGAATTGCGGTTCCCCAGCTTACGAAGCTTGCACTTCGTACCTCGAGACCTCTGATCGTGATCCCGGCCTCCTTTCTTGGAGGGGCCGTATTCTGCATGTTCAGTGATTTGGCAGCACGGACAGCATTCGCACCGCTGGAGCTCAATATCAGTACGGTGACGTCGGTATTCGGCGCCCCGGTCGTTATCTGGATGCTGATTCACCGTGAGAAGGAGAGACAGTAAATATGGCGGATTATTATTTCAGGACGGAAGGACTGGCAGTGGGCTACGGCGGCAGAGCGTTGCTTGAGAATATTCAGATTCATTTGAAAAAAGGGGAAATACTTACATTGATCGGTCCGAACGGCGCGGGAAAATCCACGATACTGAAAAGTATTACGAAACAGCTCCGGATCCTGAGCGGAAGGGTTACCGTGGGAGAAAAGGAGCTGTCCGCATTTTCTTATCAGGAGCTTTCACGGAAAATGGCGGTAGTGCTCACGGACCGTGTGAGACCGGAGCTAATGACCTGTCATGATATCGTAGCTACCGGGCGGTATCCTTATACGGGGAGACTCGGAATCTTAAGCCGGAGGGATGAGGACAAGGTAGATGAGGCAATGGCGCTTGTACGGGCGGAGGCGCTTGGAAGCCGGCTTTTTACGTCGCTGAGCGACGGACAGAAGCAGAGGGTCCTGCTGGCCCGTGCTATTTGTCAGGAGCCGGAGATTCTGGTGTTGGATGAGCCGACCTCCTTTCTGGATATTAAATATAAGCTGGAGCTTCTTCATATCCTCCGGAGGATGGCGAAGGAGCAGGGAATTACGGTCGTTATGTCTCTGCACGAGATCGATCTTGCCGGGAAGGTGTCGGATAAAGTGCTTCCGGTAAAGGAAGGATGCGTGTATGCTTACGGTACGCCGGAGGAGATTTTGAATGAAGAGTTTATCCGGCGGCTGTACGGACTGGAAAAAGGAAGCTTTGATCCGGTATTCGGAAGCATCGAGCTGCCGCGTCCTGAGGGAGAGCCGGAAACGATGGTGATCTCTGCGGGCGGAAAAGGAATTCCCATTTACCGACATCTGCAGAAGAAAGGGCTCCCCTTTATCGCCGGAATCCTGTATCAGAACGATATCGATTATCAGCTCGCAAGGCAGCTCGCCAGCCGGGTGATTTCTGTGGAGGCCTTTCAGGAGATCAATGAGGCTGTTTATAAAGAGGCAAGGACGGCCGCATTGGGGTGCAGGAAAGTGATCTGTACGGATATTCCGTGGGGGAGTTGTAATGCACGGCTTAAGAAGCTGGTGGAAGAGATCAAAGGGAGAAGATAAAAAGGGACAGGGTAAACTGCAATTGGGGACGTAGTAAAATTAATTTTACTACGTCCCCAATTGAAAATACCTTGTCCCTTTTTACATTTTCTATAACTAAAATATATGGATCCCTGCCAGCCACGCTGCAATTCCCATGAACAGCATCATGCATTTTATTATAATCCACATCATTGGCCACTGCTGTAAAATCATAGAGGCGTAAGGCTTTTTCCCCTGTATTCGGCTGATTCCATAGAGGATCTCAATAACTGCTGTTAAAATGCTTACGGTACATCCTACCAGAGGAATTCCCATACCTGCAAAAATTATTTCATATGCGGAAGCTGCCGCTCCGACGGTTAGATACAGGTAACAGTAATAAAATATAACGAGTAAGCTCAGCATCAGATTTATGATAAAATCTACTGTATATAAAATATCCCTTCCGTAAAAACGCCTGTCTGTGTCTTCCTGCCAGATTTTCATAAAATCATTTTTCCAGTCATGATCGTTCTCCGTGCCGCTGCTTAAAAGCTGATTATTTACTTCTCCGAAAGAGATGTCGTTTTTCAGAATATATTCACATACCTGCCGTACATCCGAAAGCTTCTGCGTTTCCTCGCGAATTTGTGACAGGCGGTTTTCTGCCGCATCTGTGAGGTTAAGAGCTCCGTTATTCAATTGTTTGATTTCTGCAATGCTGATTCCCAAAACGCGGAGTATTTTAATACGTTCCAGGTGGTTTATGTCCTCCTCCGTATATTCACGGTAATTATTCTCCTGATCTCTGTGAGGCGTCAGCAGGCCTTCTTTTTCATAGTATCGGATATTGGCCCGGGTAATTCCGATTTGCTGCTCCACTTCCTTTATTTTCATCAAAATCCCTCCTTTTCTGCCGTCATTATAAAGTATAAAGCAGGTTGAATGTCAAGCGGTATGAGGTGAAAATTTCGAAGCTTGCTTTTAATCAGGGCAATTTCTAATCAGGGCAATTTTTATTAAGATAATTTCAGAAGGATATGTTATATTAAACAGGGAAAGGAGTGTTATATATGAACGGCAGGGTGATAGTAAAAAAGGCAGTGGATTATATAGAAACACACATTAATGAGGATTTATCGCTTGATAAAATAGCAAATGCATTACATTATTCAAAATTTTATATGGCCAGAATTTTTACGGAAGAAACAAAATGTACGATTTATAAATACATACAAGGACGCAGACTGACTTTGGCGGCAAAAAAACTTGTGGAAACAGAGCGGCCCATTGTTGAAATTGCTTATGAAGCACATTATGATTCACAGCAGGCTTTCACATTAGCCTTTAAACAATTATATGAATGTACGCCCAATATTTATCGTAAAAATGGTGTGTTCTATCCTAAACAACCGAGGATGTGCATGATGAGTTCGTTTAATGGATACTCATCTATGTGTTATTTAGCAGGGGGTGAATTAGCAGCGTGAGTACGGTTCCTTATGTTATTGAACAGACAAGCCGGGGAGAACGTAGTTATGACATTTTTTCAAGACTATTGTCCGACAGGATTGTTTTTTTAGGAGAAGAAGTAAGTGATGTTTCAGCAAGTTTGATTATTGCACAAATGCTGTTTTTAGAATCACAAGATCCGGGAAAAGACATTCAGTTATATATAAATAGTCCGGGTGGTTCTGTTTCGGCGGGGTTTGCTATTTATGACACAATGCAATATATCAAATGTGATGTTTCGACAATATGTATCGGTCTTGCTGCCAGTTTTGGTGCATTTTTATTAGCGGGAGGTGCAAAAGGAAAGCGTCTTGCTTTGCCTGATGCAGAAATTATGATACATCAGCCTGCTATTCATGGAAATGGGATTCGGATTGTAATCCGGCATCAGCCGCAGGTATATTGGGAACTATGCTGGGATATAGTCATATTCCGGAATATTGGATGCCTAATC
>CAQNVT010000205.1 GCA_948844705.1 uncultured Dorea sp. | reverse complement strand
TTAAGGAATGGGTTGAATTCCAATCCAAAACGCGAAACCTCCATCATTTCTCACCCCCTTCGGAAAGGAAGAGCTTCTCACGCTTTACGGAAGCGTTTTCCTGCTTGTTTAGGAGCCTCCCGGGTTGATAAGCTCGCCCTCCAGCGTCACGATACGGATGGATTGCTTATATTTTCTCGCAATCGCGATCCCATGATCGATATGGTCCACCACCAGCGTCCTTCCGAGAAGATGCGCGGCCAGCTCCTTATAGCGCTCCTCTACCTTCACAAGCTTATCCGCCGTGCTTATGGCGCCCGGCTCCTTTAATGCTTCCGGTCTTTGCAGGCCTCCGTAGGATTTAACAGCCGTGAGGGGAAGGAAGGTTGCGCGCCCGAATTTGTTCTGCTTTAAGAAATCGATCATCCGTTTTGCCGTACCCTCATCCGAGGTTACGATATTCTGGATATTTCCTCCGAGGGCCGTCTCGACCGCGATCTCGTACTCCTTATCCACCTTTACGATATCCGCCACGACTCCTAAGAGACCTTTTTCTCTGTCGCGCCTGTCCATAACCTTGCGGATACTGTTTCCATATCCGTCATAGCGCTCCGTAATATTTTTCAATGACTCCAGCCTGGACTGCTCTCTGTGATAAGTAGTCTGGCCGATTCGAAACTGCTCCGTCTGCTTTGTGAGCACTCCCTGAATCTTCTTTATCTTCTCTTCATAATCTGCATTTTCTTCCGTCAATTTGACAATCTTCCCGGAAATCTCCTTGAGCTCACGGTAATATCCGTCTACCAGTCCGCTCTGGTTCTTCTCTTCACTCTTCGTCTCCTCCATCCGCTGCGTAAGCTGGCTTTTTCTTACCTGAATCTGCTCCAGCATCGTATCGTATTTCTGAATCTTCGCCTTCGTAGAGGCGCGGTTTCCAAGGAGCTCCATAATATCGCTTTTACCCTTTTCCACCGCCGCACTTAAGGCTGCGATCCGGGTCTGAACCTCGATCAGCGCTTCCTTCGCCGCCGTTTCCTCCGCCCGGTGCTTCCCAAGCTCTCCCTTTAACTGGTCCTGCTCCTTCAAAAGCTCCGTAAGCTGCTGTTCCCGCCCGTAAACCTCCGAACGTATCGTCCTTGCACGCTGATCAAAATGCTCGTCATTCATATGAGCGCTATGAATCTGCTCCTTCAGCAGGGCAATCTGGTTTTCAAGCTGCTGCTTCAGCATCGTCGTCTCATTCAACTGGCTCTTGGCATGTTCGATAGAAGCATCGATCCCGTCTACCTGTTCCTCAACGGACTCATACTCCTTCTTCATATTTCCATACTGCTCATTGGCATGCTCAAGCTCCTCTGCCGTAAAGCCGAGACGCTCCTCAGTCCCCTTGATCTGCTCCTGAATACGGGCGCTCTCAAGAAGAAACATATTGATATCATAGAGCTTAAGCTCTTCCTTTTTCTTTAAATATTCTCTTGCCTTTTCTGCCTGACGCTCCAAAGGCTCCACCTGCTTCTCAAGCTCCGCCAGGATGTCCTTTACCCTTATAAGGTTCTGCTGCTCCTCTTCAAGCTTTTTTACAGACATGTTTTTCCGTCGCTTGAATTTTACGATCCCGGCCGCCTCATCGAAGAGCTCTCTTCTCTCCTCCGGTTTTCCGCTTAAGATCTTGTCGATCTGGCCCTGACCGATGATCGAGTAGCCCTCTTTTCCGATTCCCGTATCATAAAACAGCTCATTTACGTCCTTAAGACGGCAGGTGCTTCCGTTGATCAGATATTCACTTTCACCGGAGCGATAGAGCTTCCTTGCTATCGTTACCTCCTCATAATCGATGGCAAGCTCATGATCCGAATTATCCAGTGTGATCGCTACGGACGCATAGCTTAAGGGCCTTCTGTTCTCCGTGCCGGAAAAGATGACATCCTGCATACTCCCGCCTCTTAACTGCTTGATCCTCTGCTCGCCCAGCACCCAGCGCACCGCATCGGCAACATTGCTCTTTCCGCTCCCGTTCGGCCCTACGATCCCGGTGATGCCGTTATGAAATTCAAACTTGATCTTGTGTGCGAAGGACTTAAAGCCCTGTACCTCTATACTTTTTAAATACATATAACACCTACTTTATATTCTTTTTGTGAAGCATCAGAATACTATGATACGCAGCCTCCTGCTCGGCCGCTTTTTTTGTTCTTCCTCTGCCGGTTCCAAATGGCTGCTCTCCGATATATACCGCCGAGCAGAAGCATTTGTCATGATCCGGCCCTTCCTCGCTGAGAAGCCTGTAGGTAACAGCATCCTTAAAATTTGCCTGTACAAGCTCCTGCAAGATAGTCTTGCTATCAAAAAAGAGCTTCTTATGCTCAAGGTCATTCAAGATATACCGTTCAATAAACTCTTTCGCATTAGCAAAACCACCGTCAATATAAATTGCCCCTATAAGCGCCTCCAGCGCATCCGAGGTAACGGAATCCCTTTTTCTTCCGCCTGTTGCCTCCTCGCCCTTTCCGAGAAGCAAATATTCACCCAGACTCAGATCCCTGGCGCAGAAGGCCAGCGCCGGTTCGCATACCATGCTCGCTCTTGTCTTCGTAAGCTCACCCTCCGGCATCTCCGGGTTCCCTGAAAATAAAAATTCACTTGTTACAAGCTCTAAAACCGCATCTCCTAAAAATTCCAGCCGCTCGTTGCACCTGTATTTCGGAAGATGTCTCTCATTTGCAAAGGAACTGTGGGTCATTGCCTGCTTCAGGAGGGAAAAATCCTGAAACTCATACCCGATCATCCGTTCCAGTATTTTTAAATCTTTTCTCATATCTTCCCCTTGCTCCTCACAAAACGAAAAAGCCCGGTAGGGCTTTTTCGTAACTTCCATGTGCCTAGTTGCTGGTTGCATTTCTTATCTGTTCTACAGCATCTCCCACTGTTACGATGTTCTCTGCATCATCATTATCAATTTCCAAATCAAAAGCTTCCTCTATTCCCATAATAATCTGGAACACATCCAATGAATCTGCCCCCAAATCATCCATAATCTTAGAATCCATCTGAATATCCTTTGCATCAAGGTTCAATACATCTGCAATAATTTCCTGTAATTTTTCAAATTCCATAATATTTCTCCTTTTTAATTATGTGTTTTCTATTATTCAGCGGCATTTGGCTCCGCTTGAATACAATCCTTAATCCTTTCACTGATTCTCTGGTTTTTAAAGGTCACGCACTGGAGTATCGTATTCGTAATCTCCTTCGCCTTCGAGCTTCCGTGAGTCTTAACCACCAGACCGTTAAGTCCCAAAAGAGGCGCTCCGCCGTATTCACTGGCATCAAATGCTTTCACCGTCTGTTTAAGCGCAGGCTTGATAAGAAGCGCTCCGATCTTGCTCCTCAGGGAGCTCATAAGCCCCTTCTTGATCTTGCCGATCAGGACACCCCCGACGCCCTCATAAAGCTTCAGGATGATATTTCCCGCAAATGCCTCGCAGACAACTACGTCTACCTTGCCGTAAGGAATGTCTCTCGCCTCCACACTGCCGGTAAAATTGATCCCCTTTGTTTCCCGGAGAAGCGGAAATGTCTCCTTTACAAGAGCATTGCCCTTTTCCTCCTCCGCACCGATATTCACAATGCCGACCTTCGGATTCCTTACATTCATAATATGCTCCATATAGACGCTTCCCATTTTAGCAAATTGTACCAAATGCGCCGGTCTTGCGTCTACATTGGCTCCGCAGTCGATCAATAATGAGAAGCCCTTTGCCGTAGGGATAAGCGGTGCAAGCGGCGCTCTGTCCACACCCTTAATACGTCCTACGATCACCTGGCCGCCGACAAGAACCGCACCTGTGCTTCCCGCCGATACAAAGGCATCTGCCTTTCCTTCCTTCACAAGCTTCATACCGACTACAATGGACGAATCCTTTTTCTTCCGGATTGCGTTTACCGGAGGCTCTGCCATCTCGATTACTTCCGCAGCATTTACCACCTCGATCCTGTCTTTATCATATTCATGCTTTGCAAGCTCCGCCCGGACGGCTTCTTCCCTGCCAACCAGGAAAACCTGCACATTTCTTTCCTTCAAAACAGCCTCGACCGCCCCTTTTACGATCTCACCGGGAGCATTGTCGCCTCCCATGGCGTCAAGTGCCACTCTTGTAAATTCTGCCATATCTGTTCCTCCTGATACTCTAGAAACATTCTACTAGACATTACTGCAAAAATCAATATTTTTTCGCTCTGCCGGAGGAAAAACCATACTTTCCGCATTTTTCATAAATTATACTCGTGATTTCAGGTATCCTACTCCCTGTTGATACGCATCTTCTGCAGAGGTTTCTATATCCGGTATCAGCATGTTTTCTTCCTTGTACTGATCCGATCTGATAAATTTTTTATGTGAAATGCCTATTTCCAGCTTAGAATTTTTAAGCGTAAATACAAGGATATCTCCATAAGCATTGGGCTGATTGCTACTGGCTTCTCCAATAATCTTTCCCAGTTTTCCATCCCGTATCCAGGTACAAAGCAATGTTGCAGAACTAAAAGTATATTTATCCGACAGAACAACCAGTTCTATCGGATTGCCCGATTCTTCCGCCTTAATTGATCCTTTATATGTTGCAATCCCTTCTTTTTCCGTATATCCACGCTGCTCTGCTGCAAAGGAAGAATATCGACATATCACAGTTGTATCCGGTACCGACATTCCCAATTCATTCAAAAGCAAACTGCAGGCTTCACTATCACCTCCCGGATTTCCTCTGACATCAATCATCACTTTGTGACACCCGGTATTGATCGCACGTCTCAACTCTGATCGGATTAAATCTAACTTTGTGTCGACCACACACAAATTTAAATCAATTACAAAAATATCTCCTTCTTTATACCAGTTATTTTCTCCTACTCCATAAGACATCGTCTCAAATCTTTTCTTTCCAAAAGAATATTGCTTTTCTTTTCCGTCAGAAAACAGTACTTGCACTTTGTTATCTTTCATTTCTACTCCGCAACATGCTAACACACTTTTGACTGTCAAAAACCTTTCTCTGTTTTTCGCCATCGCACTTTGATTCTCTTCTGGTCGAATCAAATCAATGGTTTGATAAATATCTTGTATGCTTACACCGCCGATTTCTTCTATGCGTATGTCTGTTTTTTCTCCATTTTCGCATAAATATGTTCTTCCCTCTTCATAACTTGCTTCCATTTGCAAAAACGGAAATTCTTCTCCGCTCTCCCAGCTAAGTGTTGTGTGTCCGTCGTTGAGTGAGGATAAATAGATTGAAGTTATCTCTCGAAATTCAGCTGTCGGCATTGCTCTTTTTGTTGCTTTCATATACTTTTCTTTCGCAGCTTTATATTCTTTTTGATCCTGTTCCAACAAAAAGAAGGGATGTACGTTCTCAAGGTACTCTATCACCTGCTCCCGATCATCCTGAACCTGTACTTTCGTTAAATTCTGATTCAAAGAACTATCCGTTTCTTTCTGGACTGAACACCCAGACAGGCAAACTACAAGAAGCATTATTAAAATGATAGCGCCTGGATTTTTTAAATATTTTACTTTGATATTCTGTTGCATGTCGTACCCTTTCTTTTAAAATTTATTTGAAACTGCAAAAATTATAGGGATAATCTCCTTAGCAGGAAATTATCCCTATGCTTTTTGCACTTCGGCTTCTAAGGGATTGATTTATCCAATATATCGATGCCCCGCTCCAGTTTTTTAATCACTCTTTAATTATATCCAGCTCCGTAAGATTAACACCTGATGCCGTAAGAATAACCTTTAATGCAGTATAGCGCCTTTACATTTTTTTGCATTAGCTCTGTTTCAGTCATCCCAAAACACCTGCCTTCTATTTGTCATTTATTTGATAATTCTATTATACTAATCTTTCAATCAGAATGTAACGCCATTTCTCCGATAGCTTCCAGAATATCAAGCAGGAAGGTTACAATTCACGACCTGGCCGACAAAGAAAAACCCTGCGGGGTTTTTGCATGGTTAATAGGAGATGCCTGTATATTTTAAGCATCACACCTCCAGACCGGTATTAAATCTTTCTGTGACCGATTCATATAAATTTTTACCAGCCGCGCCAGTTCAAGCCCGTCCATCACAGGCATTTTTACATC
>CAQNVT010000204.1 GCA_948844705.1 uncultured Dorea sp. | reverse complement strand
TTGGAAATTTGCCCCGGAGAATCCGTCGTCCGTGTACCATTTGAGGTTGGAAAAGCCGTTCTGTTTTGCGTAGGCTTCAAGGATTCGCTTCTGGTTGCTTATGGAGTTGGATTCGCCTAATACTACCGACAGAAGCATGGTCATCAGGTTAATAAGCGACCATCCTCCGACCGTATTGTTCGCCAGAGGCGTCTCTGGATCCGCTACCTCCTGAAGGTTATCCGAAGTATCCGCGGCGCCGCTTATGCTCTCCTGCGCGCCGACAGCTTTCGCATTATTTGTATCAGTCCGGGTCCTGTCCGCCTTATTTGCGGTATTGGTTGTCTGTGTGTTACTTTGGGACGTTGTTTCCGTCACCGTATTTCTCACCGTCTCTACTACTCTGTAGACAACGGAGCCTCCGGACGATGCTCCCGCCGCGCTGCCGGAACCGGTGTTATTACTTCCGTTGTTTCCGCTATTTCCGCCGCTGCTTCCGTTATTTCCGCTGTTTCCGCCGTTATTTCCCGGCTTTGTACCCGGGTTTGGCTTTGTACCTGGATCCGGCTTTGTACCCGGGTCCGGTTTTGTCTCATCCTTCGGTTTCCCTTTTACATCAACCTCTTTGTCAAATGCACTTCCTTCTACTTTTTGAATGGTCTCCGGAAGCGTTACCTCCGTAAGCTCATTTCCTGTAAACGCGCCTTCGCCGATTGTCGCAAGCTTCGACGGCATCGTGACCTGTGTAAGCCCGTGGCCCTTGAATGCCTCCTTGCCGATCGCCGTAATATTCTGTCCCTGAGCATTTTTATCCGGAAGTATTACCTCTTTCGTATACTCAAGGAAGCTTAAACCTTTTTCAGAAAATCCGGTAACTGCCGTTCCGCTGTATTCGAAGCAGTCCTCGATCCAGTTTGCCGCGAACGTAAATGTCTGGCAGTCATCCGCCGCAAATTTCATATGTGCCGGGTTGGAGGTATAAAGCACTACCTCGTGATTGTTTTCTGTTCCCGAATTTCCGATAAATGCATCCGGTGAAAGATTCTGCAGAGAGTACGGAAGCTGCACACTCTCAAGATATCCTTCTTTGAACGCATATTTTCCGATCGTTTCTATGCCTTCCTCAAGAACAAGCTTCTTTAATGTAATCGCCTTAAAGGTTCCCTCAAATGCAGATTCACCGATCTCTTTTACGTTTCCGGGGATCGTAAGCTCCGTAAGGTGATGGAGATGGAACGCCTTTCTTCCGATCTTCGTTACAGATTTTGGAATTTCCAGTGTCTCAAGTCTCGCCCCTGCAAATGCCATTTCACCGATCTCTGTGATCGTATCCGGAATCTCTACATAGCTCAGACGGATGTTCATAGAGAAGGTTCCCGGCTCAATCCTTGTAAGCCCCTTTGAAAGTGTCAGCGATGTTATATCATTGGTAGCAAAGGCTCCCGACTGAACCTCCGTAACCGTATCCGGAAGAATGAGGCTTCCTAATCTGTTGGAATTAAATGCGCTTTCCTTAATCGTTGTCAGAGACGCCGGAAAATCGACTGCCTGTATCTTATTGTACTGGAACGCGTTGGCGCCGATTACTGCCAGCGTATCCGGGAATACAATGGCGTCCATACCGTTCGGTGAGGTTACACTGTCCTTTCCCTGTTCCCATTCACCGTCAGGAATCTTGAATGCACTGTCGCCGATCTCCGTGATCGGCTCCAGGGTATCCGGATTCATACTCGGGATCACCAGTGTACGTATTCCCGCCGACGCAGCTTTTCCTGTCTCCGCTGCCGCACGCATGAATACGCGTGCCACGATCGGAGCCTGTACCAGAACCTGATCGCTTAACCGGGTCTTGTGTCCCTGCTCGCTCCAGCCTGTGATCCTGCTGCCGTCATAGGTAAAATCATCATGTGACCAGCCTGATCCGACCACCTGGTCAAAGATCACCTTATGGCTGTCCGATTCTGCCGCAAAGCCGTCGGCCGGCTCCAAATGAGCCTTATTGGAGGTAAACAGCTTCACCTGTCCCTTCTGGCCGCCCTTAAATGCAGTTGCATCCAGCTTCTCAAGCGTCGACGGAATATTTACATTTGTAAGTAACGATTTATTAAAAGCCTGTTTTCCAATCGTCTTTAAGCCTTCGTTTAATGTCAGTTTGGTAAGTCTCGGTGCAAGCCCTTCACCCTCTACATCCTGTGAAAATGCACTCTGCTCAATCGTCTCCACGCTGCCCGGAACCGTAAGCTCCGTCAGCTGATTTCCGTCAAACGCCTGCCTGTCGATCTTCTTTACCGTCGAAGGCAGTACGAGGGATGTAACCGGTGTATTTCTAAATGCCATACGGCCGATCGTCTCTACACCTTCGGGTATTACCACCTCTTTAATACTCGTAAGGTTAAATGCAGACTGTGTGATTTCCTTCAGATTTTTTGAAAGCGTCACACTTCCTAACGAAGCACAATTTGTGAACGCACCGCTTCCTAATGTTTCCACACTGTCGGGAAGCACGACCTCTGTCAGGCCCGTTGCCCGAAATGCTGCTGAACCAATCGTTTTCACCGTATCCGGGATCACAACCTTCGTGATCTTTCCCTGAGCCGCAAATGCATTGTTGCCGATTGCGGTCACCACATTTCCTTCACTGTTGGCTGCCGGCAGCGGAATCTCTGTCTCGCCCCCGTCCAGCTTCTTCTTGCCGCCTTCCGACAGGCCTGTGATCGTCGTGCCGTCAAAATTAAAGTGCACGCTGCCCCACGGGCGGAGCTCTGCCGGCATCTCTCCGAACACAAACTTCTGTACCCATGACTTCGTACCGCTCGCTCCTACACCTGAGCCGGTTCCTCCTGTATGGGTCACAAAGCCTTCCTTTGTCAGATTAACGGTTTCGTTGTACATGTATACAACGCCGCCCTTTTTATAGTTTGCATTCGGCGCGCTGTCAGATACCGGCTCCATACCTGTATTCTGGAAGAATACCGCATTCGTAACCTTCTCGGTTCTGTCCGGAAGCCTTACTGCCTTGATCTGATTCTGACCAAATGCCATGTTGTCAATATTCAGCTTAAAATCACAGGTCTCCGGGAAATCAACCATAGATATCTTATTTGTTGCAAATGCCTGCTGTCCGATCCACCATATCGTATGAGACATAGACACTGACTTAAGCTGATTATTCTTAAATGCATTATTCCCGACATAGATCACACCCTCCGGAAGATACAGCGTGGTAAGCTTATTTCCTAAAAATGCACTTGCCAGTATGATAAAGTTACCTCTCTTCGTAACCCCGTCCGCAATCGCACTGCCGGAATAATCCGTCATTACACCCTTCGGGAAGGTAACCGAGGTAAGCCCTTTTTTATTAAATGCGCTTGCTCCGATTCCGATGATCTGATTTCCGTCATAATCCTCCGAAGGAATCACCAGATCTGTATTAACCTCCAGCTTCTTTTCACCTTCCTCGGATAATCCGGTGATACCCGTACCCTTTATCACATGCGTATCCGTGGTATCATGCGCCGGATATAAAGTAGCCTCGATGGTGCCGTATGTAAAGTCCTCGGCATTCCACTGATTCTCCATACCCGGTATCCTGAGGACAAGCCTGTGGAATTCCGAAGCCGGGAAGTTCTTCTTATCCTTGTACTGTGTCTCTGTACTTACATATACCTTCGTCTTGACTGCCTGCACGCCGGACGAATATACTTTTGAAAATACATTCGCCTTCAAAGCCTTTACAGTTGCCGGCAAAACGACCTCTTTAATCGTCTTATTCCTAAAAGCATAGGTTCCTATCGTCTGTAACCCCTCCGGAAGAACCAGCGTTGTCTCGCCTGTCAGGTACTCCTTTGTAGAAAAGGCATAATTACCGATAGAAGTCACCTTTGAAGGAATCACGATCTCATGAAAGTTATTGCCCGCAAATGCGTTATTGCCGATCTTGGTAATGCTCTCCGGAATAACGATCTCCGTAAAATCCGTCATATAGTTCTGTGCGTCGCTGCATCCGAATGCTCCCGCAGAAATCTCCGTTAAACCCTTGGACAAAATGACGGTCTTAATTGTCGGGTTCGAGCCGAATGCTCCGCCGCCCAGTATTGTAACACTGTCCGGAAGAATAATCGTAGACAGTCTGTTCATCTGGAACGCCGCCACACCGATCTCCTTTAAGGTTCCCGGAAATTCCACGCTCTGCAGTCCGTTGTCCGCAAAGGCTCTGTTACCGATCTTCTCCAGCCTTGACGGAAGGACAACACTTTCAAAACCTTCCTCCGCCGTGGCAAATGTACCGTTGCCATTTGTCGTACCGGCAATCTCCGTAACCCATTCGCCGTCAGGATTCTTGTCCGGAAGTATAAGGTTTCTGTCCTCTGCTCTTTTCTTAATACCTGACTCTGACAATCCGGTGACTGCAATCTTCCCGTCTTCTGCTTTACTATAAGTAAAATCCTCTGCCGTCCATGACTTCTTTACCTCCGGATTCTCTCCAAGAATCAGCTTCTGATGCCATGAATGCTGAGACTCTGCCGTGCGGTCCATATGATGGATCCTCTCCATATCAAAGAGCGCCGCGTTATCCGTATACATATATACGACACCGCCGAAGCCCTGCTCATCTTCCGGAGCGTCTGACGGACACGGCTCCATGCCCGGGTTCCAGTAAAAGACCTTCTTCTCAACGACTTCCAGATAATCAGGAAGTCTTACCGACTTAATGTTATTATGTGCAAACGCAAACGCATGGATCTGCGCCTGAAAATCACAGGTCTGCGGAAAATCTACAGATGACAGATTGTTATATGCAAATGCAGAATTCTCCAGCCACCAGAATGTATGCGGTATCTTAAGATAAGATATGTTATTTCTGGCAAAAGAGGTCGGTCCTATGAAGATCACACCTTCCGGAAGTACGAGGGAAGTAAGCTCATTTCCGTCAAACGCCCCAGAACCGATCATAAAATTTCCTCTTCTTGTCACCACATGTGTTACTGTATCGTCATAGTCAACCATCATCCCTTCCGGCAGCACTAATGACTGTATCCCCTGTTTCCTGAAAGCCGAATCCGCGATTCCGACAATCTGTGTGCCGTTTGGATCCTTTGCAGGAATCACCAGGTTTTTATTTGTCTTGATTTTTTCCGCTCCTGACTCCGAAAATCCTGCGATTGCAATACCCTGTATTGTGAATTCTCTGGTATAATCACAGCCGTTCATCTTCTGAGACATCTCGGTATAGATAAAATCCTCCGAGGTCCATTCGCCTGTCTCGGCCTGTGCACTGAGCTTTTCTTCCTCGTCAGTCTCTTCTTCAGTTTCTTCCTCAGTTTCTTCCTCAGACTCCTCCTCCAAGGCATTCTCGGCCTCTTCTGCTGCTGTCTCCTCCGGAACATCCTGTACGATTTCCTCTTCCGTGGAAGGTGCGTCCGGAACCGGAGCCTCAATCTCTTCCGCAGGCTCTGTATCCGCGGCGTCCGCGGTCTCTCCTGCTTCCCCGGCAGATCCCTGGTCTTCTGCCTTGTTCTCCTCCTGCTGCTGTACGGCCGCTTCCTCCGGCACCGGCTCCGGAACGCCGGCCGCAAATGAGGTTACCACAAGCGACAGGCTTAAGAGCATCGAAAGAAGCCCTGCCATAAATCTTTTCTTCATTACATTATCCCTCCTGTTCTACTTCTCCAACTACCGCCCATCTCCAGAATGACTGGCAATAGCTGTATGTATCTTCATAACCGCACATTTCCAGAACAAGCTGGACATATGCGGAACGAATTCCGCCCGTACAATAGGTCACAACCTTATCATCCTTGCCGATCCCATTGTCTTCAAATAATTTTGTAATCGTATCATTATCCTTCAAAGTTCCGTCGCTTTGGAACAGCTCCGTGTATGGTATGCTCACGGCTCCCGGAAGATGCCCTCCCTTCGCCTCGTCATACAGAACGGCTCCGTTATACTCCTTCTCCGTGCGCACGTCTACGATCTTATAATCCTCATAATGTGCCTGAAGCTCCTCCGTCGTGATGTCGTGAGACTTATCAAGCTCCTCCACTGTGATGTCCGACCGAAGGCCCTCCCCGGCCTTTCCGTCAACCGCGGCACCGATATCCTTCATGGCAGAAATGCCTCCGTCTACGATCTTAATATTTTCACATCCGGCCTGCCTTAATTCCCAGAGAATCCTTCCATCCTCTCCCCAGCCGTCCTCCGGCTGACCCAGCACGATGATCTCCTTATCCTTATCGATGCCGAGCGGCTGCAGGCGGCTCTCAAGCTCCGCCGGCTCCGGCACAAGCCCCCAGGCTTCGTCTCCTGCCGCGCCCTCCTGACAGGTGGATAATGACGGCCAGTCTGTCACGGCCGCGCCTTCTACCGTGCCTTTGCCCGCTGCCTGTTCTCCCCTGGCATCCACGAACAATACATTCCCGGCCCCGATCTTTTCCCCGGCCTCTTTCGCGCTTATGACAAATTTCCCTGTAAAATCCGAGCTCCCGTCTGTCTTCTCCGTCTTTCCGGAGGAGCTGCATCCGGCCGTCACGGCCAGCGCCATGCAGATAACACCCGTGCTCATAATCCTTCTTATCCTGCTCCCCATATTTACATGACCTCTCATTCTTCCTTTTCCTTAAGCCTCAGTCCCTCAAGCAGGGCCTCATTGAGAAGGGCGGACAGCTTCGCATTTTCTTCCTGCGCTTCCTTCAGCTCCTTCTCCCTGATACCAAGCTTAAGCTCCGCAGAGACGCGGCTCTCCTTCTCCCGCTCGAGCTCCTCCTGCCGTACCCTTAGCTGCTCCTCCTGCCCGGCGATCCTGTCTGCGGCAAGCACAAGCTCCGCTCTCTGACCGTCCCTCATCCGCTGGAGCCCCCGGGTGTATTCTTCTTCCCTGCGCAGCCTCTCCTTAAGAAGCAGCACCGTCCGGTCCCTCTCGGCAAGCCTTACATGGATTCCGAAATCCATATAAAAATGTTCCAGATTCCACTGATAAATATCCTGAAGCCTTACACCATATTTTTCCTTAAGCACGGCCGCCGCCTCAGGGTCCCTTAAAAGCTCCTCGAATTTCTCGATTCCGAGAACACGGAAATTCGGAAGCCCACCGGCGCAGTTCATAAGCAAAAATGCCTTTTCGATCTCGATCTCTGTCTCCGAGCATGCGTCTTTATTGCGGAAGCGGTCACCGAAAAATTTTATCATTTCTTCGGCATTCAGGTCCCGGATAAATTTACGCCGGATAATCATATGCTCGTTTAAAAAACGCGCCGCCTTTCTCTCATCCATGCCGCTGATCTGTGCCTGAGGATTTTTGAATATCCTGTAGCATACCAGCTTCTTTTCTATGACATGTATCGGATATTTTCTTACGATGCGAAGCCACAGATCCATATCCGCCGACTGGCAGTACAGAAGATTGTACCCTCCCACATCATCAAGCACCCTGCGCCTTACGACCGACGACGGATGGCTCACACAGTTCCCTTCATATATAAAGCGCTGTACCCAATCCTTCTGAGTGTGATAGCTCATGTTGAAGAGTCCGGACAGCATCACGAACTTCTCGTTAGTCTTCTCGCCGCTCTCATTGATCACCTCGGTGAATGTAAAGCAGGCGCCGCATTCCTTTCTCGCCTCAAGATAATCAATCTGCCGCTCCAGCTTATCCGGCTCCCAGGTGTCGTCACTGGTGGCAAATGCGATATATTCGCCTCTCGCCTGCCCGATGCCGAAATTTGCCGCGGCACAGTAATATTGATTTTCTTCAAGTGGGAAAACACGAATCCGAGTGTCCTGATAATTGCTGAGAAGCTCCGGTGTATGATCTGTAGAACCATCGTCTATTACTATCAATTCAAAATCTCTGTATGTCTGTTCAAGAATACTGTCTATGGATTCTTTCAGGGTGTGTTCACGATTATATGTGCATAAAATAATACTAACCATATCTCACAATTCTCCTACGTTCATACTAACATAACCCGCATTCATTTAAAAATTGAATTTTAACATGAATGCGGGTTATATATTTAATATGTCTATAGTGTTTTTCGGATTGTGAGCGTACAAAATGCCATGGCAAACTTCAACCAATCCTTCATTTTCTTACCGAGCACTACCTTCTCAGCATCGTAGTAACGATAGGCGAGAGGATTCTTGCTGTCCTTACCTTCAAACTTA
>CAQNVT010000203.1 GCA_948844705.1 uncultured Dorea sp. | reverse complement strand
ATAGCTCAGTTGGCTAGAGCACACGGTTCATACCCGTGGTGTCGCTGGTTCAAATCCAGTTCCCGCTATTTATATTTACAGAAAAGTCCGCAAGGCGGGCTTTTTTTGTTTTATTCGGACTGTTATAATTTGTTTTCTTGTTCGGAATAGTTGCAGAAGAAGCGGAATAGCTGTTATAATAGAGATACTTAGATAAAAACGCTTACTTGGGATAGTGGACAGGGGGCTAATATGCAAAAGATACTTGTAGTGGACGATGCAGCATTAAACCGCGAATTGCTGGGAGATATCCTGAAGGATGATTACAGCATTTTAATGGCGGGAGACGGAGAGGAGGCGTTGGAGAAGCTTAAAGAGCATGAGAAAGATCTGTCGGCAATTTTGCTGGATTTACATATGCCGAAGCTTGATGGCTTCGCGGTGATCGATGAGATGAGGTGCCGGGGCTGGATGAAGTGGATTCCCGTATTAATCATAAGCAGCGAGTATTCTGTCGAGATCGAGACCCGGTGCTTTGAGGCGGGAGTTTCGGATTTTATTCACAAGCCGTTTGAAAGCTCGCTCGTAAAAAAGAGGATTAAGAATGCGGTAGAGCTGTTTTCGTATAAGAATCAGCTGGAGCAGAAGATCGAAGAGCAGGAGGAGATATTAAAAAGGCAGTCTCAGATCATTAAGAAGCAGGCGGAGAAGCTAAGACAGGCAAAACCGTTTAATAAGCTTATGATGGAGTATCAGGCAGCGATCATGGAGGTTGAGACAAGGCTTAAGGTGCTGAACGACGAGTTTTCCCAGGAATATAACAGGAATCCTTTTGAGTCGATTAAAAGCAGGCTGAAATCCTCCACGAGCATTTATGAAAAATTAGAGAGGAAGGGCTATCCGATCTCGGTGGAGAGCATCCGGGATAACCTGACGGATGTGGCGGGGCTTCGCGTGATCTGTTCTTTCCCGGACGACATTTACCGGCTGGCGAAGCTTTTTACAAGGCAGGATGATATCATTCTTCTGAGGGAGAAGGATTATATCAAGAATCCGAAGCCGAACGGCTACAGGAGTCTTCACCTTATCGTGGGCGTGCCGGTGTATTTGTCCAATGAAAAGATGCATGTAAAGGCAGAGGTACAGTTTCGGACGATCGCCATGGATTTCTGGGCGAGCCTGGAGCATAAATTGAAATATAAGAGAAATGTGGACAATGCGGACGAGATTGTTATGCAGCTGAAGCAATGTGCGGACTCAATCGAGGATCTGGATTACCAGATGCAGGATATACGGAATAAAATTGACAGATCCAGAGAATAATCGGTATGGGCTGTTTTATAGTAACTGTGAAGGTACTGAACAGTTGCGTTTTATATAGAGAAAGGCAGGAAGTGTAAATGAGGATTGGCATGGGATATGATGTGCATAAGCTGGCCGAAGGGAGAGAGCTGATCTTAGGCGGTGTGAATATTCCCTATGAGAAAGGGCTTTTGGGGCATTCGGATGCGGACGTGCTCCTTCATGCAGTTATGGACGCGCTTCTGGGAGCGGCGGCTCTTGGGGATATCGGAAAGCATTTTCCGGATACAGACCCACAGTATAAGGGAATCTCAAGCGTGAAGCTTCTGGAGCATGTGGGACGGCTGGTGGACGAGAAGCTGTATGTGATCGGAAATATCGATGCGACGATCATTGCGCAGAGGCCGAAGATGGCGCCTCATATCGGGCAGATGAGAAAAAATGTGGCGGAGGCGCTTCATATTGACATGGATCAGATCAATATTAAGGCGACTACCGAGGAGGGATTAGGCTTTACCGGAAGCGGGGAAGGGATCTCCGCGCAGGCGGTGGCGCTCTTAGATACGATTGAAAACTTAAGCTATGTGGCAGGAACGGATGAGCAGAGCGGATGCGCAGGCTGCGGCGGCTGCCCGCGGGCGGGAGTGTAGGATGGAGATTCGAAGACTTGAAAGAGAAGAGCATATAGCTACAAGGAGCCTGTACGAGGAGGTATTTCCTGAGGACAGCCGCTCCTTTGTAGATTATTATTATACTGAAAAGACAGCGGATAATCAGATCTATGCGGTATATGAGGACGGCGGCATACAGGCGATGCTGCATCTGAATCCTTATACGCTTATGGTGAACCGGACTGAAAAATCCGTGAATTATATTGTGGCGGTAGCGACAAGAAAGGAGTACAGAAGGCGGGGCTATATGGCGGAGCTTTTAAGGGCGGCGCTTCTGGATATGTATAAGGAGGGACAGGCATTTACCTTTCTTATGCCGGCGGCGGAGGCGATCTATCTGCCTCATGGCTTCAGAACGGTTTATGAGCAGGAAAAGAAGCTGTGTAAAGATGCTGACGAGATCTGTCTGGCGGCAAAGAAGGCGGGAGCGGAAGCATTTCCGGCAGAAGCGGCGGACGCAGGAGAGCTTTTTCAGACGGCGGAGGATTATCTGGCCTCTCGTTATCAGGTGTATGCAAAAAGGAGCGAGGCTTATTATTTAAGACTGTTAAAGGAGCTCTCAAGCGACGGCGGGAGACTCTATTTGTTTCGTAAGAACAGGAGGATTACAGATTACTGCATTTATGACGAGGAATATGAAGAAAAAGCTTATGAGAAGCCGAAGATTATGGTCCGGATCGTTGACGTAAGAAGAATGCTGATGTCGGTGAAGCTTAAGACGCTTACGGCGGCGTGCTTTACCGTGACGGATCCGATAATTGGTGAAAATAATAAGTGCTTTACGATCACCGGTACGGAATTTTCAGGTGTGATGCTTATGGAGGGGAAGCCGGAAAACAGCGAGGGGACGCTTACGGCTGCCGCGCTTTCAAGCCTTCTTTTCGGCGCGAAGGGTGTGGAGGATATCTGTAGTGAGGATGGGGTAGAAATGTCTGACCGTTTAAGGGAAGAGCTTAAGAAGCTCGTGCCGCTGTCAGATATTTTCCTGAATGAGGTTGTGTGATAAATACAGTATGTGCGGGAGGGACAAAAAAGATGAAGGAAACAAGACCTTTTATAGAATGGAAGACGGCAGAGGATTTTATGGTGGCGGTTTTTGAAAAATACGGAGTGCCAAAGGCTGATGCGCGCATCTGCGCCGACGTGCTTCTTGAGAGTGACAGAAGGGGAATCGAAAGTCACGGCTGCAACCGGTTTAAGCCGATCTATATCGACCGGATCAAAGAAGGAATTTTAAATCCGAAGACGGAATATGAGATCATAAGGGAAACGGCGACGACCGCCGTCGTAGACGGGCATAACGGGATCGGCATGGTGGTCGGAACAAGGGCGATGCAGCTTGCGATCGACAAGGCGAAGGAATATGGGATGGGTATGGTGGCGGTGCGCAATTCCACGCATTACGGGATTGCCGGATATTATGCGACCATGTGTACGAAAAATGATATGATCGGCATTACGGGCACCAATGCAAGACCGTCCATCGCGCCGACCTTCGGAGTAGAAAATATGCTTGGGACCAATCCGATTACCTTCGGACTTCCGACAGATGAGGAATTTCCGTTTGTCCTTGACTGTGCGACATCGATCTCCCAGCGCGGCAAGATCGAGTTCTATGCAAGGAACGGAATGGATACGCCGGCAGGCATGGTGATCGGAAATGACGGGCAGGCGCTCACGGACAGCAGGCAGATTCTTGAGGATCTGAATAACGGAAAGGCGGCTCTTGCTCCTCTCGGCGGAATCGGCGAGGAAATGGCGGGCTATAAGGGCTATGGATATGCCACGGTAGTAGAGATCCTTTCGGCGGCGCTTCAGGCAGGAAGATTTCTTCATATGCTTTCAGGAAAGGATGCGCAGGGAAATAAGATTCCATATCCTCTGGGACATTTCTTTATCGCGATTGATACGGAGGCATTCATGGGAGCGGAGAGCTTTAAGAAAACGGCGGGAGAGATATTAAGGGAGCTCCGGGCGTCTGAGAAGGCGCCGGGCCATGACCGGATCTATACGGCGGGAGAGAAGGAGTATGAAGTCTGGAAATTCCGCAGGGATAAAGGAGTCCCGGTGGGCGAAGCCGTTCAGAAGGAGTTTATCGGGATGCGGGATGAGCTGGGACTTACACAGTTTAAATTTCCATTTGAATAAAAACGTAATCTGGGACAGGGTATTTTAAATCTGGGACGTAAATCATGTCTTGATTGTGGAGGACGATAAGGAGATAAGAGAAGGAGTAGAGATCTATCTGAAAAGCCAGGGATACGTAGTATTCCAGGCGGCGGACGGAATCGAGGGCCTTAAGGTGATCGAAAAGGAGGAGATTCACCTGGCGATTGTGGATGTGATGATGCCGCGTATGGACGGGATCGCCATGACGGTGAAGCTTCGGGAAAAGTATGATTTTCCGGTTATATTTTTGTCGGCAAAGTCGGAAGAGGTGGATAAGATCATGGGCCTTAATATGGGGGCGGACGATTATGTGACCAAGCCCTTCACCCCGATGGAGCTTCTCGCGAGAGTGAATTCACAGCTTCGCAGATACCGGAGATTTCTGGAGAAACTTGGAAATACGGAGAAGGAATCAAATATTCATACCATAGGCGGTTTGGAGATTAATGAGGATACGGTGGAGGTGACCGTTGACGGCGAGCCGGTGACGGTGACGCCTACGGAATATAAGATATTGCTCCTTCTCATCAAGAGCCCGGGGCGGGTGTTCTCGGCAGAGGAAATCTACGAGCGGGTGTGGAACGAGCGGGCAGTCAGCACAGATACGATCATGGTACATGTGCGCAACATCAGAGAAAAGATAGAGATCAATCCAAAGGAACCAAAATATTTGAAGGTGGTGTGGGGTGTTGGATATAAAATTGAGAAGCAGTCATAAGCTGGCGGTCGTCCTTATCATCTGTACGATCGTGATCCCGGGGCTTTATACAATGGATCGGTACGGCACATATTATAAGAATATCTGGACGGAGAAGGAGGACATACAGGAGAATATCCTGACCTCCGAGGATTTTCTGGAAAATTTTATCGAGCTTGGCTTTATCCTTTATAATACGGAAAAAGACCATGAAGATATCGGAGTGGCCGAAGCAAAGCATATTTTCAGAGAGTATTTCTCTTATATAAATGTAGAGTATGAGGCGCTGTACCCTTATCTGGACTACCGGGCGGAGGACGAGAAGGGAGCCGTAGTAGATGCAAGCACGGCGAATACAGAGCGGATTCTTACGAAACAGAATATCGACTCCTATGCGCTGGGACTTGTGGTGACCTATGACGAAAACGGGAACCCGGATATTGAGAGGATCTATGGAGAATACGGAGAGGAACAGAGCGTTGCATTAAGAAGGATATTCGGAGATCCCGAGGGTGAGTGGCAGCGTTTTATCAGTGACGGCGAGGAGTTCGGATTATCAGCGCCGGAAAACAGGACCTATTATTACGCCATGACGAAGGAAAATCTGGCAAAATATGTAGATAATCAGTATTTTGACGATTACCAGGTCATGCAGATCCCGGATGATATCCTGAATCTGCAGCTCGTCCTTATGCTTTTTGTGGCGGCGACGGCGTGGATTTATCCCAGGTTCTCCTCCTTGAGGACAGGGAACGAGAAAATATTCCTTGTTCCTTTTGAGGCAGTTGTGATCGCGGCGGCGGTTGCTGCCGCTGCTGCAGACGGGTGGTCTCAGGAGCTTATATTCCGGAGCAGCGTCTATGAAGAGGTATGGGGACAGCTTTATCTGATACTGATTTTTGCAATGTCCTACTGGGTATCTGCATGTCTGCGGCAGATTTATGTGCTGAGGCCTGCGAAATATATAAGGGAGAGGACGATTCTGTATCCTTCCTGGAAATATATAAAACGTGCATGGGAGGTGCTGAAGAACGGTGTAAAGAAAGGAATCTCCGGAATCTATCGCTCGCTGGAGCAGATTGATTTTACGGAGAGGAGTAATAAGGCGATCTTAAAAATTGTGGCGTGCAATTTTATAATCCTGATACTTGTATGTATGATGTGGTTTTATGGGATTATGGCCCTGATAATATATTCGGTTATCCTGTTTTTTATCCTGCGGAAATACTACAATGACCTGCAGGAAAAATACCGGATCCTCCTAAAGGCGACGAACCAGATCGCCGAGGGCAATCTGGATGTGGAGATCGTAGAAGATCTGGGGGTTTTCACGCCGTTTCGCACGGAGATCGCGAAAATACAGACGGGCTTTAAAAAGGCGGTGGCGGAAGAGGTAAAGAGCCAGCGGATGAAGACGGAGCTGATCACAAATGTGTCTCATGATCTGAAAACTCCGCTTACGGCCATCATCACCTATGTCAATCTCTTAAAGGAAGAAAAGGATGAGGAAAAGCGAAAGGATTATGTCGCCGTCCTTGAGAGAAAATCTCTGCGCCTTAAGGTGCTGATCGAGGATCTGTTTGAAATCAGCAAGGTAAGCAGCAATAATATTACGCTTGACATTGTGGATGTGGATATTGTAAATCTGTTTAAGCAGGTCAAGCTGGAGCTTGAGGATAAATTTAAGGAAGCAGAGATTGATTTCCGGGTAAGTTATCCGGAGGATAAGCTTCTGGTGCCCCTTGACAGCCAGAAAACCTACCGTATATTCGAAAATCTTCTCGTAAATATTTACAAGTATGCGATGCCGCATACAAGAGCGTATGTAGAGATCCTGAGAGAGGGAGAGGAGGCGGTCATCCGGATTAAGAATATTTCGGCGGCAGAGCTTACCTTTAATCCGGAGGAGATCACCGAACGGTTCGTGCGGGGAGACGCATCCAGAAATACGGAGGGCTCGGGGCTCGGCCTTGCTATCGCAAAGAGCTTTACGGAGCTTCAGAAGGGAAAATTTGTGATCGAGACGGAGGCGGATCTTTTTAAGGCAGAGCTAAGATTCCGGGCAAGTCTTCCGGACGAACACCCCGGCGGGGCAAATTAACATTGACAAAATGGAAAAATTCACATATTATAGTCCTATATGAAAAAGACAGAGAACGAAGAGAGTAGCATTCCTGCCGACTGGCAGAGAGAAGCTGCCGCCGGCTGTAAGCAGCTTTCAGGAGGAGGAATGTGAAGTGCATTCGGGAGTCGACCGGGCGAACATATAGGATGTAAAGAGTAGTCCGGTACGTAAGCTACACACGTTACGTGTAAAAAGAGGAGGATATTTCTTAAGGAAAATATCTTCTATAAGGGTGGAACCGCGGAATTATTTCGTCTCTTGTATGATACAAGAGGCGATTTTTTTAAGGAGAGTGACAGTCATGGGATTGATTTCTTACATTAAGGAAGAGATACAGGTCATAAGAGAACGGGACCCGGCGATACGCTCGAATCTGGAGGTGTTCCTCTATCCGAGTTTTAAGGCGATCCTAAGCTACCGGGCGGCGCATAAGCTGTTTTTGAAGAAGCACTATTTTCTTGCCAGATGGGTTTCCCAGCGTGCGGTCAGGAAGACCGGGATCGAGATCCATCCGGGGGCGACGATCGGAAAAGGACTTTTTATCGATCACGGAAGCGGAGTTATCATAGGAGAGACGGCGGAGCTAGGAGATAATGTGACTCTGTATCAGGGGGTTACCCTTGGAGGTACCGGAAAGGAAAAGGGAAAGCGCCACCCGACGCTGGAGGACAATGTGATGGTAAGCGCTGGAGCAAAGGTGTTAGGTTCCTTTACGATCGGAAAAAATTCCAAGATCGGCGCCGGAAGCGTAGTCCTTAAGGAGGTGCCGCCGAACTGTACGGTAGTAGGCGTTCCGGGACGTATCGTGAAGATGGGGGATGAGAGGATCCCGAGAATGGATATGGACCATATACACCTCCCGGATCCCATAAGCAACGATATCAGAGAGCTTCAGGCAGACAATCTTCGCATGCATAAAAGGCTTTCGGAGATCGAAAGAAAAATAAGGAGCGCGCAGGAGGATAATATAGAGATCATTGACTGAAAATAAAAAATATCAGATGAGGAGGATAAGTAACAGATGAAGCTTTATAACACACTGTCAAAGAGAAAGGAAGAATTTGTCCCGCTTGAGGACGGAAAGGTGAAAATGTACGTCTGCGGACCGACGGTTTATAATTTTATTCATATCGGGAACGCAAGGCCGATGATCGTGTTTGATACGGTAAGGAGATATTTCGAATACAAGGGCTATGATGTAAATTATGTGTCGAATTTTACGGACGTGGACGATAAGATCATTAAGAAGGCCATCGAGGAAGGTGTTACGGCCGATGAAATATCGAAGCGTTATATTGCAGAGTGTAAAAAGGATATGGAGGGTATGAACGTAAAGCCGGCAACGACCCATCCTCTTGCGACGGAGGAAATCTCCGGTATGATCGATATGATACAGACGCTGGTGGAAAAGGGCTACGCCTATGAAAAGAACGGAACCGTATACTACCGGACCCGTCAGTTTGAGGACTACGGCAAGCTCTCTCATAAGAATCTCGACGATCTGCGCTCCGGCGAGCGCTCACTCCTTGTGACCGGAGAGGAGGAAAAGGAGGATCCGCTTGATTTTGTTCTGTGGAAGCCGAAGAAGGAGGGAGAGCCCTTCTGGGAGTCGCCGTGGAGCGAGGGCAGGCCCGGATGGCATATCGAATGCTCCGAGATGTCGAAGAAATATCTCGGGGAGCAGATCGATATTCACGCCGGCGGAGAGGATCTTGTGTTTCCGCACCATGAAAACGAGATCGCCCAGAGCGAGGCGGCAAACGGCAAGGAATTTGCAAAATACTGGATGCACAATGCATTTCTGAATATTGATAACCGCAAGATGAGCAAGTCTCTCGGCAACTTCCGTACTGTTCGTGAGATCAGCGAGCAGTTTGATCTGCAGGTGCTCCGTTTCTTCATGCTGAGCGCACATTACAGAAGCCCGCTGAATTTCAGCGCGGATCTGATGGAGGCTTCTAAGAGCGGGTTGGAGCGTATCGTCAATGCGGCGGATCACCTTAGATTCCTGATGGAAAATGCAAAGGCGGAGAAGATGACGGATGAAGAGGCGGCTGCATATGCGAAGACGGAAGAGAATACGGAAATGCGTTCTCAGAATTGAATGATCCAATTGATCAATATGAAAGATTTAAAAAACAAGTAGAAGCT
>CAQNVT010000202.1 GCA_948844705.1 uncultured Dorea sp. | reverse complement strand
CGGCTTCAAAGTTACCGCAAATGGATTCTACGCGCTCGCTATCCCATGGGAAGCAAAACGGCCACCGACCTTCTTAAGGAAGGGCATATTGATCTGCCAGAAGCAAAATACCTGCTCTCCTTCTGCAATAATGCAAGTCCTGTTTTTATCATCAGCTATCTTGTAATGCAGAATCTTGCTAATGAGAGGCTTCTTCTCCCTGCGCTTATAATCCTTATGGGCGCTCCGATACTTGCAAGCTTCCTTTTCCGGCATTTTTACCATATGCCGTATGGAAAAAGTATGCCTGGGAAACCCGCAGAAAATACTCACGCAGGATACTCCTCCTCCGAAAGCCTCGTGGATACCTGTATTATGAATGCCTTTGAAATGATCACGAAGGTCGGCGGCTACATTATCCTTTTCTCCATCCTTCTGTCTCTTGCACAGATGATAAATATATCCGGCTCCCTTTTCCGGCATCTGCTGCTTCCTTCTCTTGAAATAACGAGCGGAATCACACTCCTGTGCAAAAATGAACTTGCCGAGCCCGCGCGCTTCCTCTTCGCTATGATCTGCACCTCCTTCGGAGGATGGTGCGCAATCGCCCAGACCCGCTGCATGATCGGCGGGACCGCTCTTTCCATAAAGCCCTATATCGCACAAAAGCTGATTACCGCCATGGTAACCAGCCTGCTCTGCCTGTTCTATCTTTACTTTATATATTAAAAAACGGCATATTCCGGCGCTTTGCCTGGAAGCTTCAAGGACGGAGTACTAGATCAGCTCGTCATCCAGGTCATCCATCAGATAATCGTCGTCTGCGGCTTCCTCCATCTCCTGGGCGCCGTACTCTGCCTGCAGCGCCTGCGGTGTCTGCTCCGGGATCTCAAGCTCCGCACGGTTGTTGCGCACCATATCATAGCACTCCTGCAGGGCGTTTACAAGACCGTCATATTTTGTGGTGTAGCTGTCTAATGTATGTCCGATAATGCTCTCCGCATTTGCCATCAGATCATCCGCATACTGCATGGCTCCGATACGGATACTGTTTGCGTCATTCGTCGCATTGTCAATAATCTCCTGTGCCTGGTCCGTTGCGGCGGTAACGATCTCATTCGCCTGCGCATAAGCCTGCTGCATGATCTCATGCTCGCTGACAAGCTCATTGGTATGAATCTGTGCCTCCTCGATCATGCTGTCCGCCTTGGACTGGGCATCGGCAAGGATCGCATCCTTGTTGGCTATGATCTTCTGATACCGCTTGATCTCATCCGGCGTTTTCATACGAAGCTCACGAAGCAGTTCATCTATCTGATCCTTATTCACTATGATCTTCGTCGTGGATAGAGGCTGGAACTTACAGCTGTCCACGTATTCTTCAATCTCCTCAATAATCTGTTCGATACGGCTGCTCATTATTTACACTCTCCTTTTGTTTATTTTCTCCTGTATCTTTTCTATTACAAGCTCAGGTACAAATTGAGAAATATCTCCTCCAAAGGCGGCGACCTCCTTCACGGTAGTAGAGCTTAAATAAGAATATTCAAGGCTCGTTGTAAGAAATGCTGTCTCAAGCTCAGGCTCCATCTTATGATTCGTCTGCGCCATCTGAAGCTCATATTCAAAGTCCGTAATCGCACGAAGACCACGGATGACCATACGGGCATCCATCTTCCTCGCAAAATCCACCAGCAGTCCTTCAAAAGGGACAATCCTCACCTTTGGCATATTTTCAGTTACTTCCTTTAACATTCTAACACGTTCTTCTACAGAAAACAACGGACTTTTTGCATTATTATTCAATACTCCGACAATTAATTCATCCACTAATGACGAAGAACGCTCTATAATGTCCAGATGTCCGAAGGTCACCGGGTCAAAGCTTCCCGGGTAGACTGCCCTCAGCATACACTCCTCCTCCATTCTAAAAAGACATGCTTATTTGTTTTATATATTTTTTCCTTTATAACAGAAAATCCTGTTTCTTCTGCATAATCAAAGGATGTCTCCTTCGCCGCTTCCACAATGATGATGCCGTCTTCTGAAAGCAGATCCGTGCCCGCAAGATTCGAAAGGACTTGTCTCTCCAGCTCCTTTTTATACGGAGGATCCATAAAAATATACTCAAAGCTTTTTCCTCCGTCAAGCTTCCTTACCGCGCCGAGCACGTCCATCTGCATGACGGTTCCTTTTTCCTCCAGCTTCGTATGCTTTAAATTCTCCCTGATACACGTTACAGCCTTCGGATTCTTTTCTACAAATACGGCCTCCTTCGCCCCGCGGCTTAACGCCTCGATACCGATCCCTCCGCTCCCGGCAAAAAGATCGAGAAAAGAGCATCCATACAGATCCGGTGCAAGCATGTTGAATAACGTCTCCTTGATCCGGTCCGTTGTCGGCCTCGTATCCATGCCGTCCAGTGTTTTCAGCTGAAGCCGTCTCGCTGTTCCCGCAATTACTCTCATAAAAGATTCTCCTTACCCTCTTCTATATTCCCTCAAAAAGTATGCGGATTACGTCCTCATTTATTGCGCAATCCTCTTTTGACTCAGGATATTCCCTGATCTCACATAGCAGCATATACTCATCATCAATAATCGTCCACGCCCAGACCGCATTCGAATAGGTATCCTCTTCATAGGTAAATGACAGCCCTACATATTTTACCGTTCGTTTTCCTGATTGTATTTCCTTTTCCTCCTGATACCTTACATCACTGTACCCGGATGTCGCCTCATAGGTAGATTTCATTCCCGTCGCCATATCTATGTAAAGCTGTTCGTCGGACGGTTCATATAAGATTTCTAATGTATAAGTAGCCGAATATGGCTTATCTCCTTCCATATAAAAACAAAGACTGGTATCGTCTGAATACTGATCCACACTCATTCCTTCCGGCTTCGGAATCGATACCTCCATCCCATTATCCCAGTCTGTCAGGATATAATTTCCGTCCTTATCCTTCCGAAGCTCCGGCTCCTCATCCTCATCAGAATCCTCTTTTTCCAGATCCCCCATAATATCAAAAGAATCTGTTCTGGCCTCCAGCGCTTCCTCAGGCACTTTTATCTCCTTTACATTATCAAACTCCTCAAAAACGAGTGTAAAATCCATATGTTTGATCGTAAATGTTCCGTCATTTTCATCAGAAACAGCAAATGGTTCTCCGTCCTTCCCGGAAAGTGTTACAGACACTGACGCCGGATACCTGTTATCCTTATATATTTTAAAGATTACCTTAGATGTTACATCATTAAATTCTATTGAGATACCGTCATCGCCCAGCAGATTATCAAGAATCGCCCCGGCGGACTTAAACTCCATATTCTTTGCGGTTGTCGAAATAACATAAACCTCCCGCCCGTTTTCCTTTCCTGACTCCTCCATTTCAAGCTTACTGCCGCTGTCAATATAATTTTCCAGATTCATCAGATTACCGATATTCCCTTTTTCTTCTGACGGACTTTTCATCTTTGTCCATGACTTGTCAAAGCCTACATAATTGAGAAAGTCCGAACCGTCATCATCCGGAATTCCATATATTTCAATCCCCTCCAGAATATCTATAAGGCTTGCCTTCACATCACCCTTCATATGATATGCACCGGAATCCTTTATCGCCTCAATATCCAGATCCATATTAAGATCCATGCCAAGAGATATACCGCTTTCTTCAATTCCGATTCCCATATCCAGATCAACGTTTCCAGAAAAGGATTCTGCTTTATTAGAATTTTCTACGGCATCCCGCAATACATCTGCCGCCGATTCTGTCCGTCTGCATCCAAAAAGCAGCAGAAGGACGGTTCCGACAGTTAAAAATACTCTTCCTGCTTTCTTTTTCACGGAAAACCTCCTCTTATATTAATCTGTTTTTTTAATCCCGTTGTAAATTACTTCCAGCATTTCTTCCAAATCCGGATAGAGAAAATCACCCCGGAGATCACAATCTCCGATTCCGCATGACACCATATAGGTATCATCAATCTTCGCCCATGAGGTACAGTCCCTGTGCTCATTTCCATTGCTTTTAAATGTGGCCGTCACATAATTGATCTCCCATTCCCCTACGGTCATGCTTTTAATCTCTCCGATTTCCATATCCTCCGCCCCGTTCTGTACGGACATTGCAAGAGAAAGATTGATATTTCTAAGGATATCCTCTTCAGACATATTTTCAGAAATATCATACATTAAATCCGCTACTGTCTTTGTTTTCTCATTATAATAGTCGACAAAAACAGTATGCTCATCCATGCTGTTACCGGAATCAAATTCCTCCGGCACAGTTACCTCCACAGTTATCTTATCATCAATGTCAGACAAAAGATAAGTGCCGTCATCCTCTTCCTCCGTTTCCTCTTTTTCCTGCTTTACTATGACATTTTTCCAGCTCTCCTTAAGCTCTGTGTCATAAGGTACAGAAAAAGGTCCGTCTTCCATTTCCTTAAGCTCCTCATATACCTTCCACCTGTCAGCCGTGTCGGACAAGCTGTCATCTGCATCATCCTTCTTCCAGAAATTATAGCCGTAAAGGTAGCTTTCACACACTTCATCCCAGTCTGAGAATTCCGCCTGCAGCACCTCTGCTACAGCTAATGACTGATCCAGACACTCCTCGAGACTTATATACTCTGCCTGATAGCAATCTCCCAGAATCTGGAGAGCCCGCGAATAATCCCACGCATCAAGCGCCTTCTCTCCCAATGCATGATAGGCTCTGTAAGCCGCTTTAAATTCATTTACATCCCCATGCTCCCGCTCTACCCTCTCAAGAAGTTCCTCCTCTGTAAGAGACAGAAGATTATGTTCCTTCATCTCGGCAATAAATTCTCTATATTTTTCCCTGTGCCCCTTTTCAAGCAGGCTTCTGATCTGGCTGATGGCACTGTCGCGGTCCGCAATACTCCATCCGTCTGCCAGTGCTGTTTTGACAGCAAACTGATAAACATCCCGATCTTCGGGATCGATTCCTCCTACACATCCAAGCTCCTTCCTGTTATAGTGCGTATAGATGGAATATGCCGAACAGATCCACTGGACAGTATCACTGTCGACATCCGACTGCTCAAACACCGAAGCCTCATAGCTATCCTCAAAATAATCTCCCAGAAGGCCCGAAGGTTCTTCTTCCTCCTCCTTGAACTGCGGTTCTTCTCCATTCTCTTCTTTAATGCTTTTGCCGCAGCCTGTCATTGCTGCACAATATAAGAACACAAAAACCAAAATAAAAATTTTCTTCCTCATAATACTAACCACCTGATAAAGATTTTCCTATATCATCATATCTTCTTTTCTATTTCCTGTAAAGAATTTTTTTGCAGCATTGCCATCCGCCAGGCAGAAAAAAGCACCCGGCGGGCCGATTTCTACCCGTCAGATGCTTTTTCTTACTCAGTCAGTACGTGATATTTCGTACTTATTTGCCAGCCATCTGCTTTTCCTGCTGCTCGATCATTTTCTTAACCATATAACCGCCGACAGAACCATTCTGTCTGGAAGTAAGGTCTCCGTTGTAACCGTCTGATAACGGTACTCCAAGCTCGCTTGCAACCTCATACTTGAACTTGTCAAGTGCTCCCTTTGCCTCTGGTACTGCTGCTCTGTTAGATGAACGATTTGCCATTTTAATACTCCTCCTTTTTGTATCTTTTTGTAACCTTTATCGTTGTTACACAGATAGTATATGGAGGATTTAAATTATTACACTGGAAATTGTTTCATAATCTGACATTTTCTGAACGTAATCATTTTCATTCTTTAAAAGCCAGTCACAGGCCTCGTTTGCGCTCTGCAGGATCTTTGCATCCTGATATACGTCCCCTAATCGGAAATCCATAAGCCCGCTCTGACGGATGCCGAACAAATCTCCGGGGCCTCGAAGCCGCAGATCCTCGCTTGCGATCTTAAAGCCGTCGTTTGTCTTGTTCAAAATCTCCAGCCGCTCCTTCGTTTCCTTTGATTTTGAGCCGCTCATAAAGATACAGTAGGACTGGTGCTTTCCCCGTCCTACCCGGCCTCTCAGCTGATGAAGCTGCGCCAGGCCGAACCGCTCAGAATTTTCGATCATCATGACCGTGGCGTTCGGCACATCGATTCCCACCTCGATTACGGTGGTGGACACAAGGATCTGTATCTCATTTTTTCCGAACCGGTCCATAATGTCATCCTTTTCCGCCTGCTTCATCCTGCCATGCAGGAATGCGATACCGATTCCCTCCCCCATCTCTTCCTGGAGAGCCCTGGTATAATCTATGACATTTTCCACCTCCAGATGCTCGCTCTCTTCGACCATGGGACAGATAATATAACACTGACGTCCCTCTGCAATCTGCTTTTTCATAAATGTATACGCCGTTTTCCGGTACCCGGTGTCAACCACGCAGTTTTTGATCGGAAGTCGGTTCGCCGGCAGCTCGTCGATGACCGAGATGTCCAGATCGCCGTATAAAATGATTGCAAGGGTCCGCGGGATCGGTGTCGCGCTCATAACAAGCACGTGGGGCGCTCCCTGGAACCGCATACCGGGCAGGGT
>CAQNVT010000201.1 GCA_948844705.1 uncultured Dorea sp. | reverse complement strand
TTATCAATCCATCTAGTCACTGCCATATTAAAAATCCCGAAAACTGTACCTGCGGCAATGCCGCTAATGAGAAGCCATAGAATCAGCTCTCCGGCCAGGCTCCAGGCTTTTGCCCGTATCCTTCCCCATAGATATAGTCATCCTTGACTGTCAGCCTGTAGCCGTTTCCCAGATCAAACACATCTCCTACCGCAAGGCTCTGCATGGTCTGGCTTGCCACCTGCCCGATGCTCTCACCCGTAATAAGGCCGAGACAGCCGTTCTCCGCCGCAAAATGCTCTGCAATGCGCATCATATAACGCCGCATAATAATGGTCAGCTCCTCATGAGGGCACTGATCATAGATATAGAGCTGTATATCTGTAAAATTCACCACATGAAGCTTAATGGGACCTGCATATTTCGAAACAAGCTTCGCCAGATCCACGACCTTCTGCTTTGCCCTCTCGCTGGTATAAGGCGGCGCATGGAAATAAACCGCCTCGATCTCCACGCCTCTCTTTGCGATCATATAACCGGCCACCGGACTGTCGATCCCTCCGGAAAGAAGAAGTGTTGCCTTTCCGTTTGTCCCCACCGGCATTCCGCCGGCGCCGGGTATGATCTGTGAGTAGACATAGATGCCGTCCGTACGCACCTCCACATTCAGCATGACATCCGGATGATGTACGTCCACCCGGATCTCCGGAAATGCATAAAGAACCGCCTCGCCCAGGTCACGGCTTACCTCCATGGAATTCTTCGGATAGGACTTCTTAGCTCTTCTTGTCTCCACCTTGAAGGTCAGATTTTTATCCAGATAGGTCTCATCCATGTAGGATACGACATCCTTTTTCAGTTCCTCGAAGCCCTGATCCTTAAGCCTTACTACCGGACAGATCCCTACCAACCCGAACACTCTTTTAAGGCGCTCCACCGTGTCCTCATAGTCGTATTCTCCCTCACAGTCCACATAGATTCTGGCCTGAGATTTGTATACCTTAAATTCTCCGTCTACATCCGAAAGGGCTCTTCTTACCTGGCGCACCAGGGCATCCTCAAACAGATACCGGTTCTTACCTTTAATTCCTATCTCTCCATATTTCAATAAAAACGTAGAAAAACGCATTTTATTTTCTCCTCTTCCTTTTATCAACGCCTGGTATATTTCCGAAGCGTCGGTACTATATTATACAGAGTATCCAGCGTATAGTCAATCTCTTCCCTTGTCGTAAACTCCGACATACTGAAGCGAAGCGTCGCATCCAGGAACTCCGTGCCGGCGCCGATCCCTTTCAGCACGCCGCTCACCTGCGGATGATTGGAGGAGCAGGCAGAGCCTGAGGAAACATAGATCCCCTTATCCTCCAGCGCATGCAGCAGCACCTCGCTTCGGATCCCGGCAAAGCCGACACTGATGATATGAGGCGCCGACGTCTCGTCATACAGACCATGAACGGCCGTATTTTCTATCTGTGTTACGCCGCTGATAAAATGCTGCTTAAGCACACGCATCCTCTCCACCTTTTCATCCAGATTTTCATAAATTGTACGGGCCGCCAGGGAAAGCCCTGCAATACCGGGTACATTTTCCGTGCCGGAGCGAATATTTTTCTGCTGCTCTCCGCCGAATACGATCGGCTTAATCTTAACATTTTCATCAATATAAAGGGCGCCGATCCCTTTGGGACCATGAATCTTATGCCCGCTTATGGAGCACAGATCCACCTTAAGCCTCTTAGGATAAATACGGTATTTTCCGAAGCCCTGCACTGCGTCTACATGAAAGACGATATTTTTATTATATGCCTTCACAATGCCGGCTGCCTCCTGAATCGGCTGCACCGAACCGACCTCGTTGTTTACATACATCACCGATACAAGGATCGTATCCTCGCAGAGCGCCTCCTTCAGTGCGTCCAGACGGATCCTTCCGTACCTGTCTACCGGAAGGTAAGTGACGCGGAAGCCCTCCTCCTCCAGATAACGCATCGTGTTAATGATTGCCGGATGCTCGATCGCCGAGGTGATCAGGTGCTTTCCTGCGCGTTTGTTGGCTCTCGCCGTGCCGATCAGCGCCAGATTGTCGCTCTCGGTCCCTCCGGAGGTAAAAAATATCTCTTTTTCCTTCACCTTCCAGAGCTTCGCCAGCGTCTCCTTTGCTTCTTTTATATACTTTTCTGCCGCCACGCCCTTGGCATGCATGGATGACGGGTTGCCGTAATCCTCACACATGACCTTTTTCACCAGCTCTCCGACATTCTCATAAGCCATCGTAGTGGCAGAATTGTCCAGATATACCTCTCTCATACATTCACTTCCTGTTTATTTTTCTTATTATCAGGGTATGTTACTTCCCTTCCAAATGGAACATAAGCGCCGAAACAATCGTAAGTCCCGCCGTCTCGGTCCGCAGGATGCGCCTTCCAAGGGTAATCTCCTTCGCTCCGGCTTTCAGAGAAAGCTCTGCCTCCTCCTTCTCGAAGCCGCCCTCCGGACCAATGAATATCCCGATCGACTGCCCGGGCTTAATATCCTCTATAATTTTTTTCGTCTCCGACATTCCCTCCGCAAGCTCATAAGGAATCAGGACCACATCGAGCTCACCGGCCTTCTTAAGCGCTTCCTTAAAGGTCATCGGCTCTGATACCCGGGGAATAATCCCCCTTCCGGCCTGCTTCGCCGCACTCTCTGCAATCTGCTGCCAGCGTTCGGTCTTTTTCTTTGCCTTCTTCTCATCCAATTTTACGACACAGCGTCTGGTAATCACAGGAATGACCTCAAAAACTCCGAGCTCCACACATTTCTGCACGATCAGCTCCATCTTCTCCTGCTTGGGAAGTCCCTGAAACAGATAAATGCGCGAAGGAAGCTCTGTATCCGCCGGCTGCTCCTCAATGATCGCAACCTCTGCCCTGAGCCCGTCCTCATAGCCTGCCACCTCACAGAGATAGCGGCGGTTATTGCCGTCGCTTACCATAAGACGCTCTCCTGCCTGCATCCGCAATACATTTTTCATATGGTTCACGTCCGAACCCTCAATATAGATCTTCCTCTCCTCCACCTGGGAAGGCGTCACAAAAAAAGTCTGCATCTTCTAATTCTTCCTCGCCACTACCGAGACCCACTCGCCCTGGTAATTAACCTCCAGAACCTCAAGGCCTGCCGCCCTCACTGCCTCTGTTACAACCTCTTCCTTATCGTCGATGATTCCGCTTGTGATATAGATTCCGCCGGGCTTCATCTGGCGGACGATAACAGGAGTCAGCGGCACAAGCACATCCGCAAGGATATTTGCCGCCACAATATCATAGCGCTCATAGCCTGCGGCCTCCTGAATATTTACATCATCAATAATATTTCCGATCATGACCTCATAGCAGTCCTTCGAAATGCCGTTTTCCTCCATATTCTCATGGGTCGCCGTGATCGCACAAGGATCCAGATCAGTCCCCACCGAATAGGCCGCGCCGAATTTCAGCGCCAGCATCCCAAGAATACCGCTGCCACAGCCCACATCCAGAATCCTGGAGCCATCCTTTACATATTTCCGGAGCGCACGGATACAGAGCTGGGTCGTCTCATGCATACCGGTTCCGAACGCCGTACCCGGATCGATATGAATGACAAGCCTTCCGGCATCCTCCTCCTTCACCTTCTCCCAGGACGGTATCACAAGGATGTCATCAATATAAAACTGATGGAAATATTTCTTCCAGTTATTTACCCAGTCCACATCCTCTGTCTCGGATTCCTCAATGGTTCCCTCGCCGATATCCAGATAGGAGCGCATAGCCTTAAGCTCTTCCTTTACTTTGCTTAAAAGCTCCGCAGAATCCTCATTCTCCTCCAGATAAAAGGTCAGATACGCGCAACCGTCGTCCTCTGGTATGTCCGGAAGGATGTCCACGAACATCTGCTCCTTATCCTCCGCCGTGAGAGGCACCTTATCCTCAATCTGCACACCCTCCACGCCGAGATCTGCGAGCATGCTGCTTATAATATCCTCCGCTTCCGCAGTCGTCTTCAGACGGAACATGTTCCACTTCATCGTATTCCTCCTTTTAAAAAGCCCGAAAAACTATAAACATAATTTTTCGGACCCTTTTATTACGTCTATCCTGCTATATTAATCCAGATCTACAAAATCAACCTTGAATGCGTCGTCTTTTTCCTGATGTCCCGGCTTCTTCCCCGTCAGATCCTCAAAAAGCTCATCCAGATCGCTGTCTTCTGCAATCTTATTTACAGGTGCATTCTGCCGTATCGTTCTCGTATCATATTTTTTCAGCTTCTTATCCGAGAAGATATCATCCTCATCCTCCAAATCGTCTTCATCAAAGTCGTCCTCGTCAAAATCATCCTCATCAAAGCCGCCTGACGAATCATCATCAAAATCATCTTCATCGAAATCATCTTCATCGAAATCGTCATCATCAAAATCGTCATCCAGATCAATTTTATTCAATCCTATTCCGGTAAAGCCGTCATCGTCGTCATCGTCGTCAAAATCATTATCTCTTTTTCTGCGTTTTTCCTTTGGCTTTTTCTCCTTAACCTTAGGAGCCGGTTCCTCATCCTCCAGATCGATACCGTATTCATCATACAGATCATCCAGCTCCAGATTACGATTGCGAAGCTTCACCGCCAATACAATAATCAGAACAAGAATTAAAATTCCGCCGATTCCAAGAATAATCATAATCATCTGCAGATGCCCGTCGACAAACTCACGCATCTTTCCCATGCGGGAACCGTCGTTTTTTTCCTTTGTTTCACCGGCCGACGGTTCCACTCTCTGATAAGTACCCTCTGCAAGGTCATACTGATAATAGCCTGTATTTCCGGTATTGTTCATCGCATACAGAATATAGTAACCATCATGCTCGTTATCCTGCCATACAGGAAATTCCTTCTCGTTCAGTGTCAGTTTTGCTTCCTGATATGTGTCCGGAAGCTTCACCTTAGAGGCATCACTCAGTACAATGATCGATATTGTATCGGAAATCTGTATCTCCTCATAGGGCGCGAAAGTTGCATCCTCCTGATTGTAAATGAAAAACTCTCCCGTACCCTGACTGTCGATCAGATATCCCAGACAAACAGCCCCCGACGCATTCGTCACCATCTGCCGCTCCTGACCGTCCAATGTGACAGAGGTTCTTGTATAACCTGACGGAATATCTGTATCCGTAAATTTATCCGACAGAGAATAGGTCTCTCCATCCACCACGACCTGCATATCTCCGGCCGCCGGTGCGGCAGGTTCCGTTTCCTTTTTCTCCTCATCCTTGATCTTAGACGGGTCTCCCGGCCCGATCGATATAGTGGAATCCCCCTCATCCATAGACAGAGTTCCGCCATAGCTTGATGTTACGGATGCTTCCGCTATGGAAACCTTGGCGCTTCCCTCTGTAAGCGCCTGAAATGTCATCGTAAAGGACACCTCCGAAGCCGACTCCCCGTTACCCGAATAGGTAAGCGTCCCGTCTCCGCCGGTGACACCGTCCCCGGACTCAAACCGAAGAGATGCACTGTCATAGCTTAAATTTATATTTATTTCTCCAAGATCTCCCGCACCCGACCGGACGGCACATTTAACCTCTACCATATCTCCTACCGCCGTCTCCGGATCCGTAAATGAGATACTGCCGTCCGCCGCGTAAGCGACCATCGTAACGCCTGACAGGCTTAATGTCAAAGCAAGCAGAACGGCGCCAAGCTTTTTCATCATTTTCATGTTCTTATCCTCTTTCTTCTCTGGAATATATATGAATTTGAATTATATTCTATCATATTTTCCGGTTATTTTCCATAGTACAAACAGCTATTGATTATAATCATTATAGTCATAACCCGCATCTCCGCCATAGCCGCTGTTATCGCCATAGCCGGCATCTCCGTTATAATCACCGGCGCCGTAATCTCCGTAATTATTATAATCCTCACCGTTATAATAATCTCCATTATAGGTGCCGGTATCTCCATAATTATCTCCCGGATAATAACCGGCGCCTCCCGAACCGGCTGTGCCTTCCTCACCGTTAACACTTCCGGCACCGGCCGTGCCCTCATCACCGGTAACGTTGTCAGTACCGGTCTGCGCTCCGGAATCATCTGTTTTTACGACTCCCGTTATATAAGAGATCTCCTGAGAAATCTTTTTCACCGTATCCGACATCGTATACCCCTCTTCCTTCGGATACAAAAATTCATGCAATTTCTGCACATTGGATTCCAGATCAACAGGTATTACGATACTTCCTACATCCGCGCGCGTATCATCCGTTTTATCGATCGGAAAGCCTGTATTTTCGCCCAGATTGTATTTTGTCACACCCGAAGCAAGGCTTACTAATTCCGACAGCGTAAAGCTGGTGGAAACCTGCGGAAATACGGTATCAATGATGTTATTGATCGTCACAAGATCTGTTTTTATCCCCTTTTCAAACATCTTCTGGATGACCAGCCTCTGCCGCTCCGTGCGGGTATAGTCGCCTCCCTCTGTGGAACGGATACGCGCATAGGTAACTGCCTGAGCTCCGTCTAAGTGCTGCTCACCGGCCTGGGAGATGAAGTTCGCCTGGGTTCCGGCTACGTCGGCGGTTTCCTGCAAGTACTCGTTTACATACTGAACCTCTTCCTCTTTGATCTCAATCTCCAGTCCGCCCAGCAAATCAATTGTATCAACCAACGCTTTAAAATCGACGGTCACATAATCTTCAATATCCAGATCCAGATTTTTATTTAACATATTGATGGCTTCCTTGGGCCCACCGCTGAAATATGCGTTATTCGCCTTCAGATAAGAGCCGTCTGCCTGCTGCAAAAAAGTATCTCTGTATACGGATGCCATCCGAATCTCTTTTGATTCATGATCAATGGATGCAATGATTATCGTGTCCGCGTGGGTACCCTCTTCCAGCTGTCCGTCTCTGGAGTCGCCGCCGAATAATGCAATCGTTGTATAGCCCTCCTGCTTTATGCCGTCATTAACATCGATGTCATCGTCATCAATTGATACCGTCTGGAATCGATCGTATTTTGCCATGACATAAGCAACACACGAAAGCAATGCCAGCACCATCACTTCCAAAACCACTATAATTATACGCTTTTTTCTACGATTTCTTTTTTTTGCCCTAATCCCAGCATAATATGCTGCTTTCATCTGCTTTTCCTTTTTCTTCGCCATAAACCAGTCCCACTTCTTTTGTAGAATATACGGAAATCTTATTCACTAATTCAGTAGCTCCTCTACACACTTTAATGCCTCCGAAACAACGTGATGCATGTCATAATAACGATATTTTCCCAGCCTTCCTCCGAACAGTACTCCTTCCTCTGTTCTGGCTCTGCCTGCATATTTTTGATACAACGCATTATTTTTTTCGTTATTCACCGGATAATATGGCTCATCTCCACGTTTCCACGCAACAGAGTATTCCTTCGAGATAACTGTCTTAGGCTGTGTACCAAACTCAAAATGCTTATGTTCAATAATACGTGTATAAGGAATTTCATACTCTGTATAATTTACAACAGCATTTCCCTGAAAATTCTCCATATCCAGTATCTCTGTATCGAACCGAACGGAACGATATTCTAATTCGCCATACTGATAATCAAAATACGCATCGATCGGCCCCGTATAGATGACTTTATCCGCCATCTTCCGGAATTCCTCCCGATCCTTCAAATAATCCGTATTTAAGCATACTTCAACCCCCTCCAGCATTCTTTCGATAATCTTAGTATAACCTCCAATCGGTATCCCCTGATAGAGGTCGTTGAAATAATTATTGTCATACGTAAACCTGACCGGCAGCCTTTTAATAATCTCCGGCGGGAGTTCTGTCGCCCGCCGTCCCCACTGTTTTTCGGTATATCCTTTTACAAGTCTTTCATATATATCCTTTCCCACAAGACTTATCGCCTGTTCCTCCAGATTCGCCGGAACAGATATGCCGGATTCCGCTCTCTGTTTTTCAATTTTCTCCTTCGCCTGAGCAGGCGTAACAACCCCCCACATACGGTTAAAAGTATTCATATTAAAGGGCATATTATAGATTTCACCCTTGTAATATGCAACAGGACTATTCGTATACCTGTTAAATTCAGCAAAATGCTGAATATAGTCCCACACCTTTTTATCACTCGTATGAAAAATATGTGCTCCATACCGGTGCACCTGAATTCCTTCGACTTCTTCAGTATATATATTGCCTCCTATATGCGCTCTTTTTTCCAAAACCAAACACTTTTCCCCTCTTTTTTTTGCCTCATACGCAAAAACAGCACCAAATAACCCTGATCCCACTATCAGATAATCGTACATAATCCACCTCCCAAAATAAACTTTCTTTTATTCAACCGTGACTGACTTTGCAAGATTTCTGGGTTTATCCACATCACATCCCCGGCCTATTGCGATATAATATCCAAATAACTGCAAAGGAATAATAGCCAGCGAATTTGCAAAATATTTATTTGTCTCCGGAATATAAATTACATAGTCTGCTGCACGCTCAACCTCTACATTTCCTTCATTTGTAACAGCCAGAACAAACGCACCTCTGGTACGTACCTCTACCATATTGCTTATCATTTTCTTATAGAGTTGCTTCTGTGTCAACACTGAAGCAACCAATGTACCCTCTTCAATCAGCGAAATCGTACCATGCTTCAATTCCCCCGCCGCATATGCCTCGGAATGAATATAGGAAATTTCCTTCAGCTTTAATGACCCTTCCAGAGAAATGGCATAATCGATTCCCCGGCCTATAAAAAATACATCCTTCGCAGCCAAATACCTGTTTGCAAAGCGCTGAATCTTATTCTTATTATTAAGCAACATCTCGACCTGTGCCGGAAGGGCCTTTAAATCCTCAACCATCGCCGCCAGCTCATGATCAGTCAGTTCACCCCTCACACATGCAAATTTCATGGCAAGAAGATAGAGCGCTATTAACTGTGCAGAATATGCCTTCGTAGTCGCAACCGCAATCTCCGGACCTGCCCAGGTATACATTACATTGTCCGCCTCTCTTGCAATCGAGCTTCCAACCACATTTACAATTCCAAGAACTCTTGAACCTAACTCCTTTGCCTCTCTGAGCGCTGCCAGCGTATCCGCAGTCTCCCCGGACTGACTAATCACGATCACAAGAGTGCCTTCACGCAGAAGAGGATTTCTGTAACGGAACTCCGATGCAAGATCTACCTCCACCGGAATTTTTGCAAGCCCTTCAAACACATATTTACTTGTAACTCCCGCATGATATGCCGACCCGCAAGCCACTATCATAATTTTTTCAATTGATTTAATATCCTGATCGGACATATTTAATTCTTCGATTACTATATCCTGCCCCTTCAATCTAGGAGAAAATGTATCCGTAATCGCCTTAGGCTGCTCATACATCTCCTTTAACATAAAATGCTCATAGCCGCCTTTTTCCGCCGCGTTAATATCCCATTCAATCTCAACAGACGTCTTTTCGATGGGCTCCTCATCTACTGTGAAGAATTCCATCTCATCTCTTGTCATACGTACAATTTCTTCGTTCTCTACAAAATATACATTACGTGTATATTTCAACACGGCAGGAACGTCCGATGCAACTACATTTCCTCCCTCCGTCTTCCCTACTATAAGCGGACTGTCCTTTCGAACCGCATACAACTCATTCGGATGGTCTGAAAAGATAATTCCCAGGGCATAAGAGCCTTCCATTCGATGCATAATTTTTGTCACTGCCTGAAGCGGATTCCCGCTATAATAATAGTCCAGCAAATGAACAATTACCTCTGTGTCAGTTTCAGATATAAATTCATAGCCCTTCTTTTCTAATTTTTTCTTCAGCTTTAAATAATTCTCTATGATCCCATTATGCACAATGACAATACTATTATTCTTATTGAAATGAGGGTGTGCATTTTGGTCTGAAGGTGAACCGTGTGTCGCCCATCTCGTATGTCCGATTCCGACAGTACCGTTCAAGGTACTGCCGTTATGAGTCAATTCTTCGAGAACTTTAAGTCTGCCCTTAGACTTTACCATATTGATCTTATCTACGCTATGGACAGCAATTCCTGCCGAATCATAGCCTCTGTATTCCAATTTGGACAAACCATCCAAAAGAATCGGCGCAGCCTGTCTGTTGCCAATATATCCAACTATTCCACACATATTCTACCTCCGCATGCGCATAACTGTCTTACAAATACTATATTCAATCTATTTCAGAAAGTATTGTAACAAATTCTTAACATTTTGTAAACCACTGTTAAAAAATTAAGGCTTCTACAACCTACATTCGTTGTAAGAAGCCTTATATTACTTACTGTACTGTATCATCTCCGCCTGTATCCGGCTGCTGCACATCTCCCCCTGCATCTGGTGTATCCGGCGGATTGTCCGGCACCGGTTCTCCTGTGTCCGACGGGTTGTCCGGCACCTGATTATTCGGATTGTCGTTCGACGGAATATCCGGCTGCACATCATTCCCCAAATAATCATTATAATAATCCTCCGGATAAAATCCCGGAGCATCCTGAGGATCTTCTTCATACGTCTGTGTCCCCAATATCGCATCATCTACGGCATCCCTTTGTCCTACCCGCGCAACAATTGAACTGCTTATTCCCTGAACTGTCGATGACACCGCATAATCTGTTTTTCCGAACAAAAACTCATGTAATTTTTTTACATTATCTGCTAAATCTACAGGAATAACAATACTTCCCAATCCTGAAATCGTATCTGTTGTCTTATCAAACGGAAAGCCCGAATTTTCTCCTAATGTGTACTGCGAAAAATATTGCGCATATGACAAAATCTCTGCCGCGGTAAAATTCGTTGATATCGTCGGAAGCACCTTGTCAATAATATTATTAATCGTAGCCAGATCACTCTTCTGAACCTTTTCTACCATTTTTTCAATTACGAGTCTCTGACGTTCTGTTCTTGTAAAATCTCCGCCTTCCGTAGACCGAATTCTTGCATATGTAGTTGCCTGAACTCCATCCATCATCTGAACTCCGGCTTCGCTAACAAAATGTGCTTCTTTTCCTGAAACCTCTGCCGTCTCTTCGATATATTCATTTAAATATTCTATCTCTTCCTGCTTAAGATCAATTTCGACTCCGCCGAGCAGATCGATTACTTCTGACAAAACTCCGAAATCCACCGTCACATACTTCTTGATATCCAGATCCATATTCATGTTCAACATATTAATAGCCATTGTAGGACCACCGAAGCTATACGCCGCATTACACTTCTGTAATGTACCGTCAGATAGATCCAAAACAGTATCTCTGTATACCGATACCATCCGGATCTCTTTTGTCTCTTTATTTAAACTGGCAACAATAAGACAGTCCGTCCTTGTCCCTTGTTCCAGATCTCCTTCACGGGAATCTACACCAAACAACGCGACATTCAGATATCCTTCGCCCAAATCCTCCTGCTGCTCAACCTCTTCATTAATGATAATATCCTCTTTCGCAATCTCCTGCGTATCAATCTTCCCAAGCTTCGCAACAACATAAACAGTACCTGAAGCAATAAGCGTTAAAAGCACTCCACACAAACAAGTGCCTACTCTTTTCGCCATACTCATTCTCATAAACCAGTTTCTGCGACTCCGTCTGCCTCTGTGAGGCTTTCTTCTAGCCATATAACACCTCTTTATCCCTATGTTGATTTTATACACAAAACATATTACACCATATTCCCCGAATGGGCAAGCATGTTATACTAATTTTTATTTTCTCCCAAATATTTTCTTTAGAAGTTCTGACTTATAAACACATTTAACACATACTGTGCAAAACAAAACTTTACCTATCCATACCAGCACATGTGATATCCGTAATGAAACCGGAATATAAGACAACATTTCATACACCTTATACCATGGGAAATATCCCATTTCTACTAAGTGAAAACACAAAATGATCAAAGAATTTTCCCCATAAAAGCATAAGATTCTTTTTAAAACTCTATTTTTTTCCAACATCCTTGATATACCCCGAGTTTGCCACTTCATAAACACAATTAAATAAAAAATTTCCTTATTTTGCAAGGTTTTCCTTGCTTTTTTTATTATTTCATGATATAATATTTATGTAGGTCTATAGGTCTATTTA